>JAGXLH010000014.1 GCA_018334795.1 Thermoplasmatota archaeon | reverse complement strand
ACAAAATAAAAAAAATCAGAGAAAAACCAAAAAGAAAAATGATTATTCTATGATATCTATATCATCAGTGTTTTCTTCAGTTCTCTCCTCTTTTCTCTGGGTGGTTACCCGTTCAGGGAAATATGACAAGATAACAATGTCACCAACCGCATTCACCCATCTATAAGGAACCGCAACATCAACAGATCCTTCAACAATAGAAGAATTGGTGTTAGTAACGAGTAAACTACTCACCTGTTTTTGTTCCAAATCAAGAAAGATATTACGCACATGCCCTATGTAATCTCCAGATCGAGTATATACGGGAAGTTTTATAAACGAAGTAACCTCCTCGGCCGCATCCTTTTTTTCCATCATGTAACCAAAATACATTTACGAGTATTAAAATGTGATGGTAGATTTTTTCTTGGAGAATGGTGCCGAAATATTAATTACATATTAATCGGTGTCGCCATGCGGATAGGAAATGACAAACAGATCAGACAAGAAAAAAGAAGGAAAAATCATACAAAAACTTAAGCAATACCAAAAAAAAGATTTTAGTTTTTCATCAGGTCATATCCTTGGATCTATGTGCAGTCAACCTCATCCCATCGCAAAAAAAACATATATTCAATTTTTAGAAACAAATATTGGTGATCCCGGATTATTTCCTGGAACAAAAGAAATTGAACAGAAATTCCTCTCATTTATTCTTAACTTTTTAAAAGCACCAAAAACCGCGTCAGGCCACATTGTGAGTGGAGGAACAGAAGGAAACATTTCTTCGATGTGGATTGCAAAACAATTAACGGATAAAAAAGAAATCATTCTTCCAGAATCAGCACATTTCTCTTTTAAAAAAATCGCATCACTAATGGATATGAAACTCAAAAGTATTCCTCTGACACCTAAACATACCATGGATGTTTCTCAGATTAAACAAAACATTTCAGATGATACCGCAGCAATTATTGGAATAGCCGGTACAACAGATGTTGGTGCAATAGATCCAATACCTGAGATATCTGAAATTTGCACGGATGAACATGTTTTTTTCCATGTTGATGCAGCTTTTGGAGGATTCATCATTCCTTTTCTAAACCAACTCGGCTACGATCTGCCAACAATTGATTTCTCACTTCCAGGCATTAACAGCATTTCGTTAGATGCACATAAAATGGGTTATGCAGCTATACCACTTGGAACATTGGTTCTTAAAGATGAATCCTGGTTGCAAGAAATCAGTGTAAACTCTCAATGCATTAGCACCAAAAAACAAGCAGGCATCCTTGGCACTCGTCCAGGGGCACCCGTAGCTGCAGGTTACGCAGTAACAGAATTTCTTCAAAACAAAGGATACCAACGACTCATGCAAAATATCATGCAAATAACAGAATATACTATTCAAAAGATTACCAATTTAGGATTAGAATTAGTCACCAAACCAACATTAAACGTTATCACCGTAAAGGTCAATCATCTTGATGAAATCATTAACACCTTAGCTCAATATGGTTGGAAAGTAAACAAAATCGATCATCTTTCAAGTTTTCGGATTGTTATCATGCCTCAGATAACAAAACCAATAATTGATGAATTCATACCTGTTCTTAAAAAAACCTGCAAGGAAGTTGGTGAACTATGAATCTATCTGAATTACTATCATCATTACAGCAAGCACCCATCGTAAACAAAGGAGATTATCATTATGTGATTCATCCAATCACAGATGGAATACCTCACATCACACCCTCATTACTTAACGAGGTAACAACTGCGCTGAAAGAAAAAATCATGCCGTATACTCCTTTTGATAAATTGGTAACCATGGAAGCAATGGGGATTCCTTTGGCAACCTCACTGTCATTAGAACTAAACATTCCATTCACCATTATTCGGAAGCGATCCTATAAATTACCAGATGAACATCCCGTAAAACAAAAAACAGGTTATTCAGAATCAACCTTGTTTATTAATGGATTACAAAAGAATGATTCAATTGTGATTGTTGATGACGTATTAAGCACAGGAGGAACGCTAGAAGCGGTTTTACACACATTAAAACAAATGAATGTTAATGTTAAAGCGGTTTTTGTCGCTGTTGACAAAGGGGATGCTGCAAAAACGCTTTCCTCAGAAACTAACATCCCTATTGAATCCCTTGTTCATATCAGTGTTAGTGAAAAAAATGTGCATATCGATACCAATGATTAAACAATAACAATGTTTTTAATACAACATCAGGTATGTATCTAATTGTTAAGGAGGAATCGTTGATATGACTGAATCTATTCCACCGCATTCACATTGTCAGATTTGTGGAAAAGCAATTCCTGTTTCTGAAACTTTTTGTTCTGAAGAATGCAAAGAAAAATATAACAATATGATGAAAAAAAGAAAATTAATGGTATATGCCATGTATGCACTCATTGCAGTCATTGTTATTTTATTTATGTTGCAATAATCAAAGGAAAAAAGTTATTCTGCAAGTTCCTCTTGCAGATCAATGACCATTTCTGTTAGTGCATCTTCAAAGATACTATGCCGATATTCTTTTGTCGATCCATCAGATAGATGTACTCTCGCAACAAAATCACGACCATCTTTTACAATTTCAATATGACAAACCGTTTCCATGTTCGCTCCCGATTTTTTAATGTAGTTCAATGCGGTATTCATCACCTGTATTTATATGTTTTGAACGGGAAACTTATATGAGGAGGGTACGTAATTGAGAGTTATTATCGGGTGGATTATATATGAAAAATCTTAGAAAAACAACTGTTGCAGGAATGTTTTATGATCAATCTGCTGATTCATTACAACAACAAATAGAATGGTGTTTTACTCATGAACTAGGCCCAGGTTTACTTCCAACAGAGAAAAAATCAAAAAAGAATCTTATAGGTATCATCGTTCCTCATGCCGGCCTTGTCTGCTCAGGACCATTCGCAGCACATGCATACACTGCCCTTGCTGCTCATGGTTTACCCGATGTATGTATTCTCATCGGACCAAATCATCAAGGAATGGGACCGGGTGTAGCCGTGGATACAACAGGTGAATGGGAAACACCCCTTGGATCTCTTTCCATCGATGAAACCATTAGTACACAGCTTCCTTCATCAGCGATAACTGCAGATTCGCTCACACTCCATCAACAAGAAAACAGTCTTGAAGTACAATTACCGTTCATCAAATTTTTAAGCAATCACTTGAAAAAAGAATGCTCCATTGTTCCCTTATTGATGTCCCAACAAGATTTGAATACTAGCATACAGGTTGGAGAACAACTCAGATCAATATTAAGCAAAGAGAAAAGAAATGTTGCCATTATTGCCAGTTCTGATTTTTCTCATGAAGGCCATTCATATGGTCGATTCCCTCCAGATGGATTAACCGCTGATGCATTTGCCCGAAAACAGGACAAACAAGCACTTAATGCAATTCAAAAAATTAATCCAGAAGTATTATTTGATTCTATTCAAAAAAATGGTATTTCAATGTGTGGGTATGGTCCGGTTATGTCTTTGTTAACCGTTGCTCAAAAATACTCTGAGCCATCTGTAGAATTGCTTAAATATGGAACATCTTATGACACCTGTTCGGATAGTAGCTCCTGTGTGGGTTATGGAGCGTTATCTGTTATACATGAATAGGAAATGAGGTCATATGAAACTAAAACCGATTAAAGATATTAGTATATCAGATACTAAATCATTACATGATTTTGTTAACGCATTACATGATTCTGGGGGATTTACTGCAAAAAAAATTGGGTTAGGCGTTAATATTTTAGAGAAAATGAACAAGGAAAAGAAATGTGTTCGTTTTCTTTCATTTCCCGCTTGTATCTGTTCAACGGGAACCAGGGGAGTTATTAAGGATATGATCAAAAATGATCTAGTGGATATAATCATTACTACCGCAGGAACGCTTGATCATGATTTAGCTCGGGTGTGGCGTGATTATTATCATGGGTCATTCATCGCTGATGATAATGAATTGCATCGGCATGGAATAAATCGACTCGGCAATATTTTCATACCAAATGAGTGTTATGGTAGTATTCTTGAAGAAAAAATGCAACCTATTCTTGATGAATTATATGAAGAAAAAAAGAAATGGTCCACAAAAGAGTTAGCATTTGAATTTGGGAAACGGCTTGAACATGAACCAAAAGGCAATGATTCTATTTTGTATTGGGCTTGGAAAAAAAACGTTCCTATTTATATTCCAGGGATTACTGATGGTGCTTTTGGATCTCAACTCTGGATGTTTTATCAGACACATCGGGATTTCACCATTGATCTCTTAAAAGATGAACAAGATCTTTCAGATTTGGTTTTTGACGCAGAAAAAAGTGGTGCATTTATTATTGGAGGAGGAATCAGCAAACATCACACTATTTGGTGGAATCAATTCAAAGATGGTTTAGATTATACTGTTTATATTACAACTGCTGTTGAATATGATGGTAGTCTCAGCGGTGCTCAAACAAGAGAAGCAATATCTTGGGGAAAAATCAAAGAACATTCGGATAATATCACCGTTGAAGGCGATGCAACCGTGCTTATGCCGTTGATGATTGCCGCGTTAATGAAACGATTACAACCAGAATAATAATTTCATTTGTCGTTTAAGATGCTTTGGCAATTCGGGTAATGGTTTCTTTTGTATCATCCGTTCAGCAGCATCAACATAGGTTTCAACGGTTAGATCAAAAAACCATTTTCCATACGATTCATCTGCTTTTGAAGGCGATCCAACATATCCCTGGGTGATTCCAAGTTGTTTGAATGATTTGAATGCTGAGATCGGGGAAAAAATCTTTTCTGAAAAAACCAGTGGTAAATCCTTGTATGTGCTATCTACTAAACCTGGATGAGTATATTTCATTAATGATGTTTCCCTGAAACCAGCATGAACCTCTTTTTTAGTATCAAATTCTACCTTTGGTTCTTTTTTCGCTATTTGATCACTATAAAACATTGCACTCCAAGGTTCACAGATCACCAGGTCATATTTCCGGCGTAATTTTTGTTTTGCAGCATGAATACCTTTAAGGTGAGCTAAAGCCACATGATATGTGCAGATCAAAAGATGCATAAATCCTTGAGATGCTAACATTTTTCCATAAGCATAAATCACTTTTTTTATAACGTTTGAAGAAACAGAAACAGTACCGGGAAAATCCGTGTTAAATCCAGCAAAACCTAACGGAATAAACGGAAGAAGAACAAATATAAATGATGGATGTTTTTTTTGCAAAATAATAATTGCTTGTTGAGCAGTATCCTGCGCGGTTAATAAATCAGTTCCAACAGGAAGATGCGGACCATGTTCTTCTAATGGACTGATTGGTAACAAAAAGATTGTTTTCGATTGATCTAACGCATCAATCTGCTTCCAAGATAACTCTTCGAACCGAATGATTTTTTCAAATGAATGTTGAATATCATTGTTCATGTTTTCCATAGGTTGTCACCTGACAGCCATCCTCAGTTACAATCATCGTATGTTCTTTTTGAGAGACCATCCCTTTATTTTGTTCAACTAATTGCGGGAAATGATGAACCATTCCTTTTTGTTCCAACATTAATAATGAGCGATCAGCATTAGGAATGATGCCTTCACACCACCGGGAAGCAAAAGGAAGGGAATGAAAATGATGTTGTAATTTCTTTATTACCAATCGACTCCGCCGATCACGAAGTCGGCGGAAATTCATTTTATTTTTCAACAAATAAATATGACTACCCGATCCCGAGATCACACGACCTGAACCGGTGGTTGCAAATGGTTCAACGGCGATTGCATCATCTTTACGAGGTCTTCGCTGAAATGACGTCGAAGCAATACTGGGAACTGACATCCCTGAATGAAGATTATATCGGTTCAAACTATGACCAGTTAAGTTTTCAATTGGTTTAAAACCATGCCCCTTAATGGTTTCCTCCACTTTTTTTCCAATTTGTGAAAGGTTAACCCCTGGCTTCATTAATTGAATAGCTTCATCTAGTGCATCTGCTGATGCTTGTCGTAATGAATCAAACTCATTTGTTTCAACCTCAATAGTGACCGCGGTGTCAGCAATATAGCCATCAACATGAGCACCAACATCAACTTTAACAATATCTCCCTTATGAAACACATGAGTGTCTTTTGTTTGGGGTGTAAAATGGGCAGCGATATGATTTATTGAAATGTTTGTTGGAAACGCAATTCCTGCCTCATTATCCTTAATAATTGATTCGATTTCATTAACGATTTCAGAAAAAGAAACACCAGTTTTAATATGATCTGCACCAGTATCTCGAGCAGTTGCAGCAATCCGTCCAGCTTTCATATACTTATCAAAGACATCCTCATTCATTCGCCATCACTCAATTTCAAAATCACATCAGATGAAACAATACCCTCTCTTAGAATTTTCGGGTGGGAACCAGTCACATCTACGATAGTGGTTGGTTTTCCAGATCTTGGTCCATCATCCACGAATACGTTAATCATTTCTGATTCAAACAACTTACGAATCTCAGAAACGTTCTCAGGTGTTGTTTGCCCATGAATATTAGCGCTAGTCACCACCAAAGGACCAGTTTTTTTAATAATCTTTAACGCAACAGGATCTTGAGGTATTCTTACCGCTACGGTGTTCTTCCCTGCAGTTACCTCTGAAGGAATGCGTTCTTTCTTTTTACAAACAAGGGTAACCTTACCTGGTAAAAAATGGCTGAGTAATCTTTTTGCTAAAGGTGATAAAAAAGCATAATCTGAAACCATGTTTTCATCAGAAAATGCAACAGGTAATGGTAATGATAACGGTCTGGTCTTTATTGAGAAAATGTGTAAAACTGCTCTTTTTTCTACGATTTTTGCACCCAATGCATACAATGTATCCGTAGGATACACAATGAGATGACCATGGTCTAATGCATTAACCGCGCGATTAAGAACCGTTTCATCCATAATCGTTACTCTTCTTGTCTGATAAAATCACCAAGGGTAAGACCTTGACTTGGTTTTTGGGAAACCGGCGTGTGCACTTCTTTAACCTCTTCAAATAAGGTTATGGATAACTCCTTCTCCAGTTTTTTAGCAACATCATCAGATGGTCTTAGTTCCCCATTCTCAATTTTTGAGATGGTAACCGTTCGTTCACCAATGTTAAAACCAAGTTTTTCACGAGTTAATCCTTTTTTCTTTCGAGCTGCTTTAATTGTTGATCCCCAATCTGAGATGATCTCACGGTCCATTTTTTGATACACATCTTTTTCACGATGTCGACGTTGTCGTCTCAAAAGAGTACGTTGTACACGTTCAGGTGTTCCTCTGATTTCCTTGACACCTTTACCATGTTTCATACAACCGGGACACAGCATCATTTTCACACTATCAACCATTGCTGGTTTACAGTGTCCTCCACAATCTTTTCCGCATAATTCACATTGCATATAAATCTCCCACTCCACAAATCAAAATTTATAGCTTTTTAACATATTAAATGTATTACTTTTACGTAATGTTAATTGAATTTGTTTTTTTGAAACGGTCATTCTCTTAAATCAAACCAGCTTTTTGAAGGGTCATTAAGTCTTCAGTACTTAATTTCTCTCCATTTTTGAATCGTTCAAAGATGTCGTTAGCTTCCTTATGCATTGATGTTTTCTCTGCTTTTTTCTTCTTTTTGTATGTGGATTCTTTCAAAGAGGTTAACTCTCGTTCGATTTCATGAATTCTGTCCACATGGGCTATGAAGTTTTTATGTACATCATCAGCTTTGATTTTGGTGTTCACAATACTTTCTTGTATTTTGTTGACTTTTTTAATATGATTGTCAAGTTTGTTGATAAGTTTGATCATTTCTTCATGTTCTTGTTGTGCCCTTGAAGCAAGTTCTTCAACAGTCTCATGATGTTTTTCTGCTTTCTGCTTGAAAACTTCTTTTTCTTCAAAAGCCTTTTTTAATTTCGGATCTTTACTAAGTTCTTCTTCTTGTTTCTTAATTTTTGTATTAATATCTGAAATATTCTCAATAAGTTTTTTTTCTTTTTGAGGAGACATAGCCTGAGTCATTTGTTCAGTTTCTAAAGCACGAAGCTGTTTTCTAAGTTTGACAAGATCCTCTCCGCTTCCTGATGTGCGTTTTCGTTCTAGGGAGCGGATTTCTTTTTTCATATCCTTACTTTTTTCATTAAGTTGATTCCGTTGACCTTTTGCATGTTTGACTCGTTCGTTTAGATCATCCCTTTTCTTTTTATGATCGTGAATTTGATTTCGTATTGATCGGATAGATGCATTGATCTTATCTCGTTCTTCTGCAAGTTGTTTTGATTCTTTATGAAGCCCATCTCGTTTTTCCTTGAGTTCATTTGCAATGGATTGCAAATCATCTTTTTTCGCTCTTAATTGTTCAATCGTTTCAGCCATGACATTCCTCTATTTTCTCTGTTTTAACTTTAGGGTAAAATAAGAAGTGTTTCTTAAGTATTTCGAGTGATTTAGCATTTAATCACATATAAACATTTTGATACTGAGAATCAAGCCAATATTATCAAAGTTTACCTATATATATCTTTGGTAGTAACGGTGATTGATATTGACAGCTCAAATTTTTATGATATCTGATGATAAAAATATTTTTAACTTATTGTATGGGAAGTCCCCTTCCAAAAGGGAGGGGATGAGAGGCGATCCCATAAACTATTTATTATTTAGCACCATACGTACAAATAATGCCTGACTCGGAGCAGATATGCAAACCGAGTCGATGTGACCGGGCTACCTGAGAGGTCATCTCGGTAATCTGCGACATACAGCCGAATGTAAAATGAGAATTTCCTCGTACACGGGGTTAGGAGGACTCGCAGGAACCTTGGTAACGCTTCCGTAAGCCAATAAAGACAGGCGAAGCATCGCTCCCGTGAGGGACGAGGACTCCCGGTGAAATGCTGGAAGCCCTTTGCAAAAGATAGGGGAGGAGGTCACAGGATAATCTTTATTAGAAAAATCCGAATTCATTGTTTGAACGTTATTTGAAAAACATTGAATACTTGTTTAATCCCATAGGAGAAAATAATGGGGGAGTACATCATGATTGAAAAAACAATAGGCGATATAGTTGATGAAACAGCAAAAAAATATCCGACCAATGACGCGTTAGTATATGTTGACCGGGGACTTCGATTAAATTATAAAGAGTTCAAAGACAAAGTAGATATGCTTGCTAAATCTTTGATGGCTCTTGGTATTAAGAGAGGAGATCATATTGCAGTTTGGGCATACAATGTTCCTGAATGGGTCTATCTTCAGTTTGCCTCAGCTAAGATCGGAGCAGTTCTTGTTACCGTTAATACGTATTATAAAGCAAAAGAACTTGAATATTTATTGAAGCAATCTGATTCGACAACGTTATTTTTAGTTGAATCATTTAAAGATGTAAATTATGTTGAAATGGTTCGAAAAGTAGTTCCGGATCTTTCGAAAACTGAACCAGGAAACATTGATTTAGAACATTTACCATTTTTGAAAAACATCGTTTTTATTGGAAATAATGCTCCAAAGGGAATGTTTTCATTTTCGGAAGTAGAAGATATGCATCAGCAAATTTCTGATGACCAGCTTGCAGAACGGCAATCTTCACTTGATCAGCATGATACTATAAATATGCAGTATACTTCTGGAACAACGGGTTTTCCAAAAGGAGTGGAATTAACTCATCATAATATTGTGAATAATGCGTATTATGTAGGTGAGACCATGGGGATGACTGAGAAAGATCGGTTATGCATTCCAGTTCCATTTTTCCATTGTTTTGGTTGTGTGATGTCTACCTTGAATTCTGTAATTCATGGATCTGCTATGGTTCCGATTGAACAGTTTGATGCTGGGAACGTGTTAGAAGCAATTGAAACTGAGAGATGTACTGCGATTCAAGGTGTTCCTACTATGTTTATTGCTGAACTCCGACATCCTGATTTTGATGATTTTACATTATCATCATTGAGAACTGGTATTATGGCAGGGTCTTCATGTCCTATTGAGGTGATGAAAGAAGCAATGGAAAAAATGTATTTGAAAGAAATCACTATTGCTTATGGATTAACCGAGGCTTCACCGGTTATTACCATGACTCGTCGGGATGATCCAATTGAGAAACGTGTGGAAACCGTGGGTAAGGTTTTGCCTCATATCGATGCGAAAATTATTGATCCTGAGACTGGTGATGAACTGCCGGCTGGTGAACCTGGTGAACTTATCGCTCGTGGATATAATATTATGAAAGGTTATTATAAGATGCCTGATAAGACAAGTGAAAGTATTGTTGATGGTTGGCTTCATTCTAAGGATTTGGCTGTGATGGATGAGGATGGTTATTTCAGTATATTGGGTCGAACTGATGATATGATTATTCGTGGTGGTGAGAATGTGTATCCTCGTGAGATTGAGGAGTTTTTGTACACCAATGAAAAGATTGAGGATGTTGCTGTTGTTGGTGTGCCTAGTGAGAAGTATGGTGAAGAGGTTTGTGCGTTTATAAAGTTGAAGGATGGTGAGCAGGCTACTGAGGATGAGATTAAGTCTTTTTGTAATGAAGGTATCTCTCGATTTAAGATTCCTAAATATATTTTGTTTGAGGATACGTTTCCGATGACGGCTAGTGGAAAGATTCGTAAGGTTGATTTGAGGGATATTGCTAAAGATCAATTAGAGATTGCTTAATGAGAAACAGTTAAAACAATCTTTTTCTTTTCTTTTATTACAATACGTTTGAGGTGTGAATGAATTATGGCAAAAAAAGAGTTTGAAGATGGAGATATTAAAATCATCGTTGATTATGAAAAATGTACTGGTGCTGCGGAATGTGTCAGCGTTTGTCCTGTTGATATTTTTGAACTGAAAGATGGTAAAGCGTTTTGTAAAAATGTTTCTGATTGTATTGAGTGTTGTGCCTGTGTTACGGCATGCCCTCATGAGGCAATTGAGCATTCTTCCTGTTAATTTCTTTTCTTTTTTCTTTTTTTATAGGGTGTATTGTTTTTGCAGTCGAAACGTTTAAATATACTATATTGTATTCAATATTAAATTGGAATCATTACAATTTAATAATCATTCAAATAATGTGGGTGAAGTGATTGGACGAATATGTTGATTTACTCAAAACAAACGATTTGAAGATAACGCATCATCGATTAGCCATTCTTAAGTATCTTGATGATCATAGAACACATCCAACAGCTGAAGAAATCTATCAACATCTCAAAAAAACAAACCCAGGACTATCTAGAACAACCATTTATAATAATCTTGAAACACTCTCCGATTCACATATCATCCAGCGATTGACCATTTGTCCAACGGAACATCGCTATGATTTCAATATTGGTATGCACCATCATTTCATTTGCAAAGAATGTGGAGATATCATTGATGTTGATTTTCAATGTCCAACCGTAAGTTCCATAAAGAAACATGTCGCTGATCAAGGACACCGAATCGAAGAAGTACATGGATATTTTAAAGGCATCTGCAAGGATTGTTTAGAAAAAAAACGGAGGGAGCAATCTGAATAAAAAAGCCCTGTATAAATTTTCATATGGATTATACATCGTTTGTTCAGAACATAACGAAAAGTCAAACGGACAAATCGCTAATGCAGTGATGCAAATTACTGCAGAACCCCCAACTATTGCAGTAAGCATCAATAAAGAAAATTTTACCTGCGAAATAATTTCAAAAAGCAAAAAATTTACTATTTCAATCCTTGACAAGCAAACACCAATGAGTCTTATCGGCACCTTTGGATTCAAGTGTGGCAGAACCGTTGACAAAATGGAACATGTAACCTGCATACAAAAGGAATCCATGATTCCAATCGTCACTGATCACACTACCGCTTACATCGAAGTAAGATTAATAAACAAGATAGATGTTGGCACTCATACAGTATTCATTGGGGAGGTTACGAATGCTGATTTAATAACTGATAAGGAACCAATGACCTATGAATATTACCACGATGTCAAGGGTGGATTATCACCAAAAAATGCACCTACATATGTAGGTACACAATCAAAAAAAGAAACAAAACAAGGAGGAAAAAACAATGGATAAGTATGTATGTACCGTTTGTGGCTATATCTACGACCCTGAAAAGGGAGACCCAGATAATGATGTAAAACCAGGAACCGCATTTGAAGATGTATCTGAAGATTGGGTATGCCCTGTTTGTGGTGCGGAAAAAGAAGCGTTTGAAAAACAATAACCATGAAAAAAACTCGAATGTGATTATAATGAAGGCAGTTGAAATTAAACCAAATGTGTACTGGGTTGGAGGTATTGATTGGAATTTACGTAATTTCCACGGATATATTACTCCCAGAGGATCGACCTACAATGCCTATTTGATCCTTGATGAGAAAATCACCCTTATTGACACGGTAAAACATTATTTGTATGATGAAATGAAAACACGGATTTCATCAGTAATCGATCCACAAGAAATCGATGTCGTGGTTTCAAATCATGTGGAAATGGATCATTCTGGAAGCCTACCAAAGATTCTTGATATCATACCAGATGCAACACTTGTTACCTCCTCTCATGGACAACGAGGTCTTAAAAAACACTATGATGAAAACTGGAATTTTAACGTGGTTAACGCAGGGGACAGTCTTTCCATTGGAAAACGAAAACTAGATTTCATTCCTATTCCAATGGTACATTGGCCGGATTCAATGGTTACCTATAGTAAACAGGATAAGATTCTTTTCACGAATGATGCCTTTGGTCAACATATTGCAACAACTGAACGATTTGACGATCAACTGGATTGGGGAATTTTAAAAGAAGAATCAGCTAAATATTATGCAAACATCGTGCTTCCATATGGTGGTCAAGTACAAAAAGCATTAACTGGTTTATCTGACCTTGATTTTGACACTATTGCTCCCAGTCATGGCATTATTTGGCGTCATCATTTGAAGGACATTATCTCACTATACCATCACTGGTCCAAAAATGAAACAAAACCCTATGCGGTGATCGCATATGATACCATGTGGGGATCAACAAAAAAATTAGCATATGCATTTGCTTCTGGCCTAGAAGAGGGTGGCATGAATGTGAGAATTCGAAACATTCAACACACACCTTTTTCAAATATCATAACGGATATTTTAGAAGCAAAGGTCATTGCTATTGGTTCGCCAACGCTGAATAATACTATGCTTCCAACCGTTGGAGGATTTCTTACGTATCTGAAAGGACTCAGACCAAAAGACCGGATTGGTTTTGTGTTTGGTTCTTATGGGTGGGGCGGTCAAGCGGTGAAACTGATAGAGAATATGATCGATGGACTATCCTGGGATTTTCCAGAAGAAAGTATGAACATAAATTTTGTTCCAAGTGAAAAAGATTTAGAAAAAGCTAAGAATAAAGGAATAAGTATAGCAAAAAATAGTAAAAATTACTAAAATGGAGGAAATAAAAATGGACGAAGAAATGAAAATGCCCCTCATAGGGGACAAGTTTCCAGAATTAGAAGTACAAACAACAGAAGGAAAAATGAAACTACCAGAAGCATTCAAAGGCAAATGGTTCATCTTATTCAGCCATCCTGCTGATTTCACCCCAGTATGTACCACCGAATTTTACGCTTTTCAAAAACGCTATCCAGCATTCAAAAAACTAAACACCGAACTCATTGGACTCAGCGTCGATCAAGTGTTCAGCCATATCAAATGGGAAGAATGGATCAAAGACAATCTCGATCTTGAAATAGAATTTCCAATCATCGCTGACACCGGGGGTATTGCAAACAAACTCGGTCTTATCCATCCGAACAAAGGAACAAACACCGTAAGAGCTGTCTTTATCATGGATCCAAAAGCAATCATAAGAGCAATCTTGTATTATCCTCAAGAACTCGGAAGAAATATGGATGAATTCCTTCGAATGATTAAAGGATTTCAAAAATCAGAGAAAGAAGGCGTTGCCATTCCCGCAAACTGGCCAAACAACGAACTCATCAAAGATGAAGTGATCATTCCACCAGCATCAGATACAAAATCAGCAGCAAAACGAAAAAAAGAATATGATTGCTATGATTGGTGGTTCTGCCACAAAAAAGCATAATTATCATTCAATGAAAAACTAAAAAAAAGAGGTGAACTAAAAAATGATAAGTAAAAAAATGAAACAAGCATTAAACGATCAAATAAACAAAGAAATGTACTCCGCATATCTCTACTTAGCTATGTCAGCAGATACAACTCACAGAGGCTTGGATGGATTTGCAAACTGGTTCATGGTGCAATACCAAGAAGAAATGGAACATGCCACACGAATCTACGATTACATAAACGATCAAGGCGGAAAAGTAGAACTGCAAGCAATTGAACAACCGCCAACCACGTTCAAAGACCCACTAACAATGTTTAAACAAACACTTGAACACGAACAATTCATCACCAAATCAATCAATGATCTTGTTGACTTAGCCAAAAAAGAAAATGATCACGCAACAGAAATTTTCCTACAATGGTTTGTTACCGAACAAATCGAAGAAGAAGCTAATGACAATGAAATCATCGATAAACTCGAAATAGTTGGAAATAAAGGCAATGGTCTATATATGATCGACCGGGAACTTGGTCAACGAACATTTGTCTCAGAACTAGATGAGGAGTAAACGGTGTAAAAAAAGAAAATGATTGGAAAACCTAGTGATAAACACCTTATAGCAATATTAGAAACTCTCCCGGTTGAATTCTTAATTATAGACAATGATGATAATGTCCTTGCCTGCAACAAACCTGCTTTCAAAAAGGCAAAGAACCATGCAGTCATTAGCAATGCTACACCGCCCAAACTGGAAGTTCTAGTATGCCGTGGGAGGAGATCACACAAGTCAGAACATCACCGATATCCAATCTAATAAGGAGAAAAAAGATTACTTGATTAAAAAAATAAATAAAAAAAGGAGAAAAAAAGAATGGATCTAACATCATACAACCTTGAAGAACTCCTTCTTGCAGCAATCAAAAGCGAAGAAGAAAGTAACCAAGTCTACAGTAAACTCGCTGATCATGTACAAAACGGGCTGATGAAGGATAAATTTCAGTTTTTAGCAAGTGAAGAACAAAAACACAAACAATACATTATTGATCTATACAAATCAGACTTCCCCGACAAAACGCTACACCTACCGGAGAAAACACCAGTACCACTCCCGGGAGTTACCATTCCAAAAGATGAAGATATACCTGTGAGCAAAGTCCTTTCTCAGGCGATGGAAGCAGAACAAGCAGCTCATGATTTTTATTTATCTCTATCGGAACGATATGAAAATACCACGGTAAAAAACATGCTTCATTATTTTGCAGATATGGAAACTGGTCATTATAATATTCTTAAACAAGAAAAAGAAAGCATGGAATGGTTCGAACAATCAGATGTGTACTGGCCTATGATACATGCAGGCCCATAAGAAAATGAGCAACAAGGTGAAAAGAAAATATGGTAGAATTAAAAGGATCTAAAACAGAACAAAATCTATTAAAGGCATTTGCTGGAGAATCGCAAGCCCGAAATAGATATACCTATTTTGCTAAACAAGCAAAAAAAGAAGGCTACGAGCAAATCGCAGCGATATTTGAAGAAACTGCTGAAAATGAAAAAGAACATGCAAAAGTCTTCTTCAAACATTTAGAAGGTGGCATGGTAAAAATCACAGCAGATTATCCTGCGGGCGTAATTGGAACCACCGAAGAAAATTTACTTGAAGCAGCTGACGGAGAAAAAATGGAATGGGGAACCTTATATCCAGATTTTGGAAAAATTGCTGAAGAAGAAGGATTCCCAGAAATTGCTCATAGTTTTCGAAATATAGCAAAAGTGGAAGCACAACACGAAAAACGATACCGTACGCTTCTTGGAAACGTAAAGAAAGATAAGGTATTCAAACGGAATAAACCCATGAAATGGAAATGTCGGAATTGTGGTTTTATTTACGAAGGTGAAGAACCACCACAAAACTGTCCAGCTTGTCAACATCCACAAAGCTATTACGAAATCTTAGCTGAAAACTATTAAAAAAAATTGTGAGGAAAAAAAATGACAGAATTAAAAGAGATATATAAATGTGATATATGTGGAAATATAGTAGAAGTACTTCATGCTGGTCCAGGTGAACTTGTTTGCTGCGGTGAACCAATGCAGAAACAGGAACCAAAAACTAAGGATGCTTCAACTGAAAAACATGTTCCATACATTGAAAAAACTGATAAGGGCATCCTTGTAAAAGTCGGTCAAAACCAAGACCATCCAATGGAAGAAAAACATTATATTGAATGGATTCAACTGATTACAGATAAAAAAAGTTATCGACAATACTTAAAACCTGGAGATAAACCACAAGCATTGTTTATGATTTCTGCAGACAAGGTTGAAGCACGCGAATATTGCAATGTGCATGGATTATGGCAAAATAAAGAATAAACATCTTCCTTTCTTCTTTATTTTTTGGAGGTCAATCTTCTTATGAGATCAGAAAATCAGGATATTTCTATTATTATCGCAGGTGAAGCCGGACAAGGTATTCAATCTGTTGAACAACTGTTTGTTACCTTATTGCATCATATGAATTATTACGTGTTTTCAACGAAAGAATACATGTCTAGAGTACGAGGTGGTAGTAATTCCACTGAAATTAGAGCCTCTCTTCTCCCAGTTAATTCATTTGTTGATCGTATCGATATCTTGATTATTTTAGATGAGAAGGCATTTGATCATGTATCCCATCGAGTGACCGATGACACTATTATCATAGGGGACGATAGAATGGTGTCAAATATTTCTCATCCGCATGTGTTCTCATTTGATTTTACTGGTAGTGCAAAAAAAATTGGTAACCTGGTTTATGCAAATACAATCGCTATTGGTCTTCTTGCCTCTCTTTTTCACATTAGTTCAAAAGAATTGCAAGAACATATCACTTCATTTTTTTCTAGTAAATCTAAACAAATCATTGATGATAACATTCAAGCCATGCATAAAGGCATTTCGTTTGCGCAAACACTTATTTCTTCAATTCAAATTCCTGAAAAAATCAAGAACGATTTGAATAATACAAATTCATTATTGTTATTAAATGGAACTCAAGCAATTGGTCTTGGTGCTCTTGCTGGTGGCGTTAATTTTATTTCATCTTATCCAATGTCACCTTCCACTGGAGTTTTGACTTTTCTAGCATCCAATGGCAAAAAAACTAATGTTTTCGTTGAACAAGCAGAAGATGAAATCGCTGCGATTAATATGGCTGTTGGAGCATGGTATGCAGGTGCAAGAGCATTAGTTACCACCTCTGGAGGTGGCTTTGCATTAATGGGTGAAGGATTAAGTTTAGCTGCGATGACTGAAACTCCCATTGTTGTTCATATTGCTCAACGGCCGGGTCCAGCAACAGGGCTTCCAACACGGACTGAACAGGGAGATTTACAATTGGCACTTCATACAGGTCATGGAGAATTCCCCCGATTAATTTATGCACCAGGAACATTACAAGAAGGGTTTTTCCTTACTAAGAGATCTTTTGATCTGGCTGACAGATATCAAATTCCAGTTATCCTTCTTAGTGATCAGTATTTTGTTGATTCTAAATATCAAACATCATCTTTTCTAGATCTAGATAAAAAACCCACTCATCATATTGTTAAAACCACTGAACATTATAAACGATACGAAAATAATATATCTGGTGTTTCTCCGAGGGGAATACCAGGATATGGCTCAGGTTATGTTTGTGTTGATAGCGATGAACATGATGAAGCCGGCCGTATTACCGAAAATAGTGATGTGAGAAAACAAATGGTTGAGAAACGGTTACGTAAGATGCAACAGATCAGAAAACAGAGTATTCCTCCCACATTATATGGATCTGCTCAGTATGAAACATTACTCATAGGTTGGGGTTCAACGGTTCATACTATTGAAGAAGCACGAAAACAGATGGATAAAGAAAAGATTTCATTCCTTCATTTCTCACAAGTCTATCCATTGCATCCAAAAACGAAAACGTATCTAAAAAAAGCCAATCGAATCATAACCATTGAAAATAATGCTACGGCTCAATTCGACCAAGTGCTTTTAGAAGAAACAGGAATTTCAGCTGATGCTCACATTTTGCAATTCACCGGTCATCCGTTCTCTGTTGAAACATTACTTCAAAAAATTCCTGAAACAATACAGGCTTTGGAGGAAGAATAAATGAATACTTCATTTGATGTTTCTGATGATATTGATATAGCCTGGTGTCCAGGCTGTGGGAATTTCAGTATTCTTTCAACTTTGAAAAAAACACTTGCGGACCTTAACATAAAGTCTCGACAGGTAGTAATGGTTTCAGGTATTGGTCAAGCAGCAAAGATCCCTCAATATTTCAAAACTAATTATTTTAATGGATTACATGGTCGAGCACTTCCTGCAGCAACGGCAATAAAAGCAGTTAATCCATCATTAACCGTGATCGCAGAGAGTGGAGATGGAGATATGTATGGGGAAGGTGGGAATCATTTTATTCATACCATACGACGAAATCCAGATATTACTAATATCGTTCATAATAACATGGTGTATGGATTAACCAAAGGGCAAGCATCACCAACCAGTCAACGAGGGTTCAATACACCAGTTCAAGTTGATGGAGTTATTCTTGAACCATTCAATCCACTTGCTGTTGCTCTTTCACTAGATGCATCCTTTGTAGCTAGGGCATATGCCGCAGATCAAAAACAAACAAAAACCATTCTTACAAAAGCAATTCAACATGAAGGATACTCCTTAGTAGACATACTCCAGCCATGTGTCTCATTTAACAAGGTAAACACCTATGAATGGTATAAAAAGCATACAGAATATATCAAAGATCATAATGTTTCTGATAAGCAAAAAGCTCTTCATTTAGCATTGCAAACTGATCCATTATTACTTGGAATAATCTATCAAAACAAAGAAAAACAAACTTTTGAAACCATGCATCCAATATATGAACGTGAACAAACTCCACTCATCAAGCGATCGTATAATTCTGAAGTTGTCAAACAAATCATAAAATCATATCATTAAAAATAATAATAGGAGATCAAGAACGTATGGGATTACTTGAAGTAAAAAATTTGAGTTTACATATCAATGGAAAACACATCCTTAGAGATGTCACGTTAGATGTTTGGAGAGGTCATATTCATGCATTAGTAGGAACTAATGGAGCTGGAAAATCAACACTTGCTTCAGCCATCATGGGACTAGAGGGATATCGGGAAGTAACTGGAAAAATTTATTTTAAAGGTGAACGCATTGATGACTTAAGTATTGATCAACGAGCTCAAAAAGGAATAACATTTGGTTGGCAGGAACCAGCTCGTTATGAGGGAATATCAGTCAATGATTTTGTAGGAGCTGGTATTTCTAATGATGAAAATGATAAAGAAGCAATCATTGCTGATGCATTACAACAAGTTGGAATGAAGCCAGATGATTATCTTACTCGAGCGGTTGATGAAACACTTTCTGGTGGTGAACGTAAAAAAATTGAGCTTGCATCGATTATTGCTATGAATCCACCATTCATTATGCTTGATGAACCCGACTCTGGAATTGATGTGGCAACCCTTGAACGTATGGCGGATGCCATCAAATTATTAAAGGAAAGAGGAACAACCGTTTTATTAATCACACATAGTCTTGCCGTGATGAGACAAGCAGATCATGCGTTTTTGATGTGTGATGGACAGATCATTGAGAAAAATACAGCTGATAAAATTATTCCTTATTTTGAACAAAATTGCATACCCTGCAATCATAAAAATAAACCTGATATTGAACGTGCTCGGGAGGCGATAGAATGAGTGCTGATCAACGTTTAGCTTCAGAGATTACTGGGAGTGCAGGTATTGAAAGTGATATGTTCAAACGAAAAGATATCGCTCATTTATTGATTCATCATGACAACGTTGTGGGCATGCATGCAGTCGATGGTCTTGAAATAAAAACTAAAAAAATCAAGGATGGCGTAAAAATTGATTTACGATTAAAAGAAGGAACCACTGTGAAAAATCCTGTGCAAATGTGTTTTGGGATGATGCCGAAAAAAGGCTTGCAACATATTGTATTGAATGCAGTGATTGAAAAAGATGCTCACATTAATATCCTTGCTCATTGTACGTTTCCAAATGCAATCGATGTGAAACATGTGATGGATGCTGAGTTAACACTTGAAGAAAATGCTTCATACAAATATTATGAACGACATGTTCATAGTGATAAAGGTGGCGTGCAAGTGATTCCTAAAGCTAAGATTCATGTTGGAAAACATGCGCGATATATCACTGATTTTGAATTGTTAAAAGGGAGGGTAGGACTAATTGACATTGATTATGAAACTACTTGTGAGGAGAAAAGTACGCTTGAAATGAACGCACGGATTAACGCCACTCATGAGGATAAAGTGAAAATTCGGGAGATAGGGCATTTGAATGGTGCTCATTCCAGAGGAGTTTTGCTTTCCCGGGTTGCTGTAAGAGATCAAGCTGAAGCTGAAGTATACAGTGAACTAACCGCTTCGGCACCGTATGCTCGTGGTCATGTTGATTGTAAAGAGATTGTGCAAGATGATGGAATTGTAAGTGCTATTCCAATTGTGAAAGTGAATCATCCAAAAGCACATATCACTCATGAAGCATCACTTGGTAGTGTTGATTCAAAACAATTACAAACCTTAATGGCTCGAGGCCTTTCAGAAGATGATGCAACTGATTTGATCATTCAAGGATTACTTAAATAAGATAAATTATAACTTTGAGGATTGATAGATGATGGATGTGAAAGAAACCATACAAAAACGAAGAGCATTTCGGAATATTGATCCTAGCACTCCAACAAAAAAAGAGATCAAACAATTAGAAACTGCGATTCAACTTGCACCATCCTGTTTTAACAATCAACCCTGGAGATATGTATTTGTTACTGATGAAAACAAACGAAAAGAAATGCAAACCGTGTTATCAAAGGGTAACGAATGGGCATTTCATGCTGGTATGTATGTGGCGGTGTGCGCACGCAAAGAAGAGGATTGTGTGATTTATGATCGGGAGTATTACTTGTTTGATACGGGGCTAGCCACTGGTTTTTTTATTTTACAAGCAACTGAACTTGGATTCGTTGCTCATCCCATAGCAGGATACAGTCCAAAAAAAACCAGAAAAGTACTTGGTGTACCAGAAGACATGCAAGTGATTGCGTTAGTTATCATTGGAAAAAAACGTGAAGAACTTCGTCAAGAACTTTCTGAGAAACAACGAAAAGCGGAAAAAGAACGTCCCAAACGAAAATCAATTGAAGACATAGTCTATTATAATCAGTATTCGGAAAGGTGAAGAGAAGAGATGATAGAATATACACATGTAGACGGTAAAGATAAAGGATCTATTCGATTATTTGCATTGAGCACTTGTGTTTGGTGTCGGAAAACAAAAAGATTACTCGATTCACTTGAGGTTGCTTATGATTATGTTTATACCGATTTACTCAGTTCGAATGAACGTAATGAAGTTTTAGATGAAGTGGAAAAGTGGAATCCACGTGTTTCCTTTCCCACGATGGTTATCAATAATAAAAAAACAATTGTAGGTTTTAAAGAAAATCATATTCGTGAGGCGATCAAAGGATGAATGATGCTAGCTCAGTAACTGAAGATGATGTAGATCGATTATATCATAAATTGAAGAAAGAAGCCGAAGAGACTGGGTATCATTTGAATCCAGATGAAGAGCATACCAAAACACTAGTAAGAAGTCTACTGATCAATGGAAAACGATATGGATACTGGGCGTGTCCTTGCCGTCTGGCTAATGGAGAAAAAAAAGAGGATTTAGATATAATCTGTCCTTGTGATTATCGAGATGCAGATTTAAATGAGTATGGAACTTGTTATTGTGGTTTGTATGTATCCCAAGAAGTCATGGAAGGCAAAAAGGAAGCTGAACCAATTCCAGAACGTCGTCCAAAACGAGAAAAAAGACCGCAACATAAGACTTCACAAAAATCAGACCAAACAACTATCGAGTCTAAAGGTTCAATGCCTATTTGGCGATGTCGAGTATGTGGGTATTTATGTGCTCGAGAAGAGCCGCCATTAGTTTGTCCGATTTGTAAAGCAAAACAGGACCGGTTTGAACGATTCTCATAAAGTACCATTACTCCTTTTTTTTAATAGACAGATACAAAAAGACCAATTCCAATAGCATGACAATGATAACCTCCTAGAGGATCTGTACCAGTTGCTGATGTTCCAAGAAAAAGTAAGGCTTTAAATGATTCGTATTGCCTAAAGTTAACAGTGACATTCCCTCTGATCTCCTTAATAGTTAATAAAAAGCGTATTGGTGGCTCAATGAGTTTTGTTCTTTGAATTATGCCAGAGACTAATCGACCATGTCCCCAATAATATATTAATGCTATCGGTAACACTTTTGTTGCGGATGTTATTTCTAATTCCTTTGTTTCTTCTTGATTGATAGTATTGGAAAGATTTGATGAAGTAATATTGGGTATCATTATAATTAAACAAATTGCTAAAATTAGTATAACTAAAAGCGATTTTTTCATTTTTTATTCTTCCTAAAAATTATATAACCTCTTATCAAAATAAATAGTTTTTCAATAATTCTTAGGTGAGAATTTATTCTATAGTTAGTTAAGTGATAAAAAATATATAAAAAAGAGAGATTTAGCTTCAATGATTCCTTGTTTTATTTTGAATCAGTTCTTATTTATCTATGTTAGCCGCCACGTGAATCATCACAAGCTTCATCATCATCTGTCATTCGGGCGCTTTCCGCATCAGCTGGAGGTTTCATGCAAACCTCAAGTGGTGCTTCCTTCATTGGTTTTCCACAACATTCGGGAACAGATCCGTCTGTTACAATTTCAGTTCGGCCGCATTCTTTACATTGGTATCCAATTTTTTCAGTCATCCTTTTTTTTCACCTTTATATTTTTTTAAAGAATCATTTTAACTTTTTCGATGATTTGATCCTTTTGTTTTTCAGATAACGTTTCTTGTAATTTTGGGTAAACTTCCACTTCTTCAAACGTGCGATGTTTCATTAATACTTTTTTAAACTCACTTACTTTTTCAGGGGTTTGTCCGCGTTGAACTGTTCGACGCATGATTTCTAAACGATTTAATATATCATTATGTTGTTTTGTAAGCGTAGGTAACATTTTATAACCTGAGGAAATATCTTCGGGTTCGTAAAAGGTAAAAATGGCTTTTTCCTCTGCGAAAATATGCTTTTGTAATTGCCATTCAAATACATTAAATGCTTTTTCGATAGATTCAAAATCATCATCAAGACTTTGTTCAACCTTATCAATGAAATCTTCAATTCGATGGTGATCCTTAACCATGATTTTTAAAATACTGGTTTTCTCATCTGCCATTTGTTTTTTTCACCTCTTTGATGGGGAATCCTAATATGGTATCAATTGTTAATATGTGTTACCCATCCACAAGAATCTGATGGATTACACCAGGTAGTGAATGTGATGAATGTCTTTTTGATAACCTTGGAATCTGTTGCCGTTCTTCTAGGAATCGGCATCATTGGATTTTTTATTATCCGTCAAAAAATCCTTCCAACAACTGTGCTATCTGCATTAACTCCGTTAGCTCTGGATATCGCGCTTCCAAGCCTTATTTTTGTGGATATCTTTACTGATTTTACACCCGAAGTCTATCCTTTGTGGTGGCAGTATCCATTGTGGTGGGTATTTTTCACAATGATTGCGTTTTTTTTCACTTTTCTTTTTTCGTTTCTTTCAAGAAAGCAAATTCGAAATGAATTCCGATTGAGTTTGTTTTATCAAAATGGTATTTTTTTCCCATTAGCATTATTTGCAGGGATGTTTCCAGGTGAATCCCGGTATGTTGTTATCTTATTTTTATTTACAATTTTTTATCCTGCGTTCTTTTTTAGTACGTATCACTTTTTCTTCAAATCTTCAAAGATGAAACAGGAGAAGATCCCACTGAAAAAAATTATACATCCTGCTTTACTTGCTACTATAATTGCGATACTGATTGGTCTGTTTCATCTAAATGATTTTTTTCCTGATTTTATGGTTTCCATTCTTTCATTATTGGGTGGTATGACGGTACCATTATTGATGATTATTCTTGGTGGAAATATTTATATTAATTACAAAAAGAATGGTTTATCTAATTTTAAGGATACAATACTTTTTACGCTTGTAAAAAATCTATTTTTTCCACTTTGTTTTCTCCCTATTCTTTATGTTCTCAAGTCTTTTGTATCATCTGAGATTCTGTTCATTTTATTTTTACAAAGTGCGGTTCCACCAATTACTGCAACTCCGGTAGTAGTTAAAAGATTGGGTGGTAACGATGGTATCGCTGGGCAGTTTGTAGTCAGTAGTTTTATATTTTCATTAGTTTCATTGCCTGTGATGATTGTATTTTATGATCTTATCATTGGCTTATGATTATGAAAACTTATTTTAAAAATAGAAGAACGGATTTTTTTTATTATC
Source organism: Thermoplasmatota archaeon (assembly GCA_018334795.1). Taxonomy (GTDB): domain Archaea; phylum Thermoplasmatota; class E2; order DHVEG-1; family DHVEG-1; genus EX4572-165. Next base: position 326 of record JAGXLH010000014.1, on the reverse strand, counting down.
TCTTTTATATCATTATCTATTTATGTTAGTAAGTTATAATGGTGTATGGTAGGTATTTTTTTATGAAAAAAATCATGCTAAGCTTTCTTTTTCTCTTCCTTTTATTGAATGTTAATACTAATGCGATATTGACCGATGATTCACTATCGGAAAATCAATCGTTTACGTTTTCTTTTTCATCGCCAGAGATCAAAATGATTAATGATGAAATCCAAATTTTTATTAAAGAAGCCTCCTCATCTATTACTGATCCTGGCTATCCCAGCCTACCGAAATATACTAAGACCATTATCCTACCACAAGCCAGCAAGATTTCTTCAGTTACA
>JAGXLH010000085.1 GCA_018334795.1 Thermoplasmatota archaeon | reverse complement strand
TATCTTCGAAGAAGAAATTATATGCTTCCTGAACCGTTGGCCATTTATATCCATAATAACCAGGAAGTTTACAGAGTGTTGTGGATAGTTTCATGGGACAATCAAGTTCTTTGATCTTAAGTCCTCTATCATTAAGAAAATCAAAATCAAATCGTTTATTGTATGCTGTTGCAGGATACGTATTAAACAATTCTTGTAACAAACTATAATCTAGCGGATGAGCCTTAAGTACTTTTTCAAAACATAAATCAGAATTTTGAAAAATCCACGCATGTTGATGTCTTTTATCAAAACCTTCTTCTTTGACGAGTTCGTCATACATGATAGTTCTTTTTCCCGTTTCAAGATTTAGTTTTACCATGCCGATTTCAACGATTAATCCTTGTTGTTTTAAAAAACCAGTTGTTTCAATGTCTACGACTATTATCTCATTAATATATTTCAACCTACCATTCCCCTCAAGATAAAAAAAATCTTGCTTAAGAATTACTTATATGTTGCATTCCTAGAATGAAATATTGTTTTAAAAAAATTGTTATATTTTCCCGTTTGAACATAGAACCTGTTCATAAAATTATTCAGCATCACTATTTTTCACAGATCCGTCGTTATCTGATCATAATTTGCTTAAATTCTGAATAATGAATCTTCAAAATACGCGCAATCTTTTGGACAATTATGAAAAAAATCAAGATTGTGCAGGTTGCAGCATGGCTCGTTATAATCGTGTTGATCGATTCTATTAAAATCAATGATTTCTCTTTTTTTCCAAGTGAAATATTTACACGTTGTTTTCACATGCATACATGTATTCTTTTTGTTTGTTCGATTTGATAATCTTTTTGATATTAATTTCATTGATAAATTAGTTCAAGTCAATAAAAAAAGGAAAAAAGAATTTAAGTTGAGCAGAATCATATTTTATACTCAATATCTGCTTCTTCCTTAAGAGTTTCAACGAGTACATTTACTGCTTCTTGTCGTTTTTGTTGTTCTAACGATGAAATAATATCTTGTTTTACTTGTTCATATGGTGGTATCTGTGAAGGATCTGAAGATTGATTCACATACATATCGTAATACTCCTGTGCTTCTTGATCAGTAACGTTGAACGTTTGTCCTTCAAGTTCATCATCCTCATAGTTTTGAATGGCGAGTTGTTCTTTGTAATTTTGTAAAAAATCCTCATACGATGTACCCTGTTGTTGTAGTTGTTGTTTATATTGTTCTAGTGTTGATCCTTGTTGAGCAAGGATAGATTCAATTTGAGTTTCTGTTTCAGCATCTGTTGGCATATAATCACCTTGTTTGGCTTGTTGAAGAAGAATTGTTTGATCGATGACCAGTTCAAGTGCTTGTTGCTCTGTTATTTGTTGACCTTGTTGAATATAGGATTGTTGAAGTGATGTAACCTCTTCCATTAGTATCTCTTCACCATTTACGATTGCAGCGACTGTTGCATCAGTAGTATTTCCATCTGTTTCATCCTCTGCTTGATCATCATCTTCAGATTGTTCTGTACAACCTGCACATACCAAAAGTGAAGATATTGCAATGATGACAAAAATCCATTTTATAATTTGTTTTGAATTCATTGTCGCGCACAGCTATCTTATAAGTTTATAAAGTTGTCGACTCGAAGTCATCACTGTAAACTACAATAAAAATGGGTAAAAAAATAATGAAAGAAATCTTGACGAATTGAATAATAAAAAAATAACATTTTATAAACAATGGCGATAAAGTACTAGTGATATGCCATATTATGTCTATGTTATTAACCTAGATAAAGAAGTCAAAAAATCAAAGAGATTCAGAAATCGTAATCCTCAAATGGAACGTCGTAAAACATGTTTGTATGTCGGGCAAACCTGTCGAGATCCCAAAATTCGGTTTCAGCAGCATAAAAATGGGTATAAATCAAATCGGTTTGTGAAAAAATATGGAGTGAAACTAAATCCCAGGCTTTACAATAGATATAATCCGATACAGACTCGAAGGGAAGCGGAGTTGATTGAACAACAATTAGCTGAAAAATTAAGGAGAAAAGGACATGGTGTTTGGTCGAATTAACTAAGTTTCTTATCCTTTTGAAATTAGTCAAGCATATTAAAATCTTCAAAAATAATCTGATGATATGACAATCCTTCTTGATGAAATCCTTTTGATAAACTATACATCATCGGTGGAGGACCACACATAAAAACCAATCTTTTCTGTATTTCTTGTTTGCCACCGATAATCCGAGTTACATCATCACAAGTTATTCGTCCTTGTTCATCAGAGAACCAATGAGTATATCGTAATTTTTTGTTTTTTAATAATTCTTTAATGAGTTCTTGATCATGAAACGCTTCATCTTGATTTCTTACCACCCAAATCAGATCAATCTTTCTGCCAGTTGGAAACAAGGATTCATGTTTGGCAAGGGATAAGAATGGAGTGATTCCAATTCCTCCTGCAATCCAAACCATGTCCTTGTCATGTTTCAGGTATCGTTCACCAAATCGACCATACGGTCCCATGATAATTGCGTTATCACCTTTTCGTAAGCGTGGTATGAGGTTAGTGGTGTAATCACCGCTTTGTTTAATGGATAACCGGATCTGTTTTTTTGATGGATCTGTTGAAATTGAAAATGGAAAGAGTTCTTTGAATCCTTCAAAAACAGGAAATCTGATGAATACGAATTGACCAGGTTGATAGTGAAAGTTTTTTGGCCGGGTAAAATACAATTCGGTAATATCTTTCAGATGGACTACCTTATCTAAAGTCACCTCATATTTTGGTCCGAAGCGTTTGTAAAAAAAGAGCATGTACATCCAGGAAAACAATCCAATGCTTCCTAGAATTATGATGTATCCTTGTAATAGTGGAAAACTATTGATGTCTGATCCAGCAAACAAGGCATGGCCTCCAGCAAGGAGAAGTACAATTCCTAGTGTTTTATGACTAATCTTCCACTTATGATAAGAAATGTTAATTGCAACTGTGAGAACGAGAAGGAGTAAAAACAAATACACGGCGATAACACCAGCTGCTACTTCTAATCGTCCTACGGGTAACACAAGAGGAATAATGCGGGAGGTATCTGGAAACCTGTTGATCATAAGAAAGATTGGGTGAAACAAGATAAAAAACAATGAGGATCGTCCAACGAATTTATGCACCCGGTACATTCGGTCTAATCCATGAAACAATCGTTCAAACACTTTGAAACGAGCTGCAAGAATAAAATTAACAGAAAGTGTTGAAATCGCTAGAAATGCATTCAGTTTAGCAAGGGCAATAAGTGGATTTTTAATTGAATCAGGATTATGAGATAGCCAAAGGATAATAGGAGATAAAATAAGAATAATGGTAAGAAAAAAACCAGGACTAATGAGTTGTTGTCGTTTCAATGAATCAAACGGTTCAAACGGAAAAAAACCACGAAACCAATTTCGTTTCAAAATTCTTTTTTTCTTATGTTTCCTCTGTTTTTTAAAATGCATTAGCTTAAAGAATAACACAATCTTTTAAAAAGGTCTTGGGTTCGTCAAAAAAGGGAGAACATTAAAAAATTAGTAGCAATCACTAGACATAAGGATGATTTTTTACCTTTGATAACTTATATAACTTTGAACTCCTATAATCAATGTGGTGTTTCATAATGATACCTGTTGATATCGATTTTGAATTATTAATTGAGGCTTATCAAGAATCAGATTCAAATCATATTTTTTATCTTGACACGAAAACAGCAGATATTATCAATTGTAATGATCTTGTGGGTGAACCAGTTGATTTTGAAAAAAATGCTGATGAATACGAACTGAACCCGCGATATATAGAAGTTCCCAACCGTGAAAGTCGAGATGATTATTTCATCATGAAATTATTTGCTTATACGCTTCCAACTCTGCAGTTAGCTGAACAATTTCATACGGTGCTAGATAAAGAAAAACCGTTTAAGCATTTTAGACAGTTACTTCACAAACATCCAGACTTACAAAAGAAATGGGATGAATACCGGTATAACTCATTAAAAAATGAAATTATTAACTGGCTGTATGATCATCATCTTGAACTTGTAGATCAACAACTCATTCCTGAGATTGCCATTATGGAATTAAATAGATCTGAGATAAAACAGTTACCTGGTGAATTAAAGGGATTTCATCCCCTTGATTGTTTACATTGTGATAATAAAACGGATTTGAATGCAAGATGGTTTCTGTGCAGTATGGAACCAGAAAACAAATTAATGGAACAAAAAATCAAATCAAAGATGAAACAAGAATTTAACGTTGGGGATTTCGGTCATTTCGGCGGAGGAAAAAACCATTATTTAACCGCTGCTAAATGTCCGAAATGTGGATCAGAAAACATTTTTTGGGATTTTTGATTAATTTTGGTTATTAAGACAAAATATTCATAAGCAGCTTTAGTATTATCTAGTTTTGTTGATGATATGATGGGGAAGGAACCAACCATAAGTGAATGGAAGAACTTGTTTGCTGCAGCTAAACGATTTAAGCAGCATGAATGCTGGAAGTATATGTGGGATGCAGATGTTTTTGGTGTGAAAAATCCTGAAACTGGTAAGATTGGGTATTGTTGTGTTATGGGAAGAAACGGTGAACATTTTGGATTAGGTGTGTATAAAGGAAGTGATGGATTAGATGGCTTATTAAAAGTGTTAAATGATGAAGTTCATGCAACTGGATTAAATGCATTACATGTGCAGCATTGTTTAATGGCCTCTTTCGAAGATCGAAAATATATTGATAAAAAGGATTATGCGTTAATTAAAAAATTAGGGTTATCTTTCAGGGGACGAAATGCTTGGCCTAAATTTAGAGATTATACGCCTGGTTTTCATCCGTGGTATCTTTCTTCAGATGATGCTCGGTTTTTAACATTAGCATTAGATCAAACTATCGGGATAGTAGAACGAATGAAGAAAGATTCTGACCTTGTGTACCCAGAGGATGATGATTTTACCTATTTAGTCAGAGTTCCTCAGAAAAAAAATGATGGTGATTTTGTTTGGACGGATGCTTGGTTGACACCGGAACCGACAAAAGAAAAATTTTTCACTATCGATCTAGAAGAAAACACTGAATTACAAAAGGTTCTGGAAGAGATGAAACAATTGTATAAACATGGAAATGCGATCTGGGAGGTTGGTGTTTCCTATTATCCTCAACCTGTTCAAGAAAAGAAAGAGGAACGACCGTTTTATCCAAAAATGATGGTTCTAGCTGATCATCATTCAAGAATGATTCTTTCCTTTGCAATGGAAGAAAAAGATCAGTATCAAGACAGTTTTATTCATGAATTTCTTTCTTTTCTTGATAGATTCAAGATGTTACCCAAAAAGATTATGGCTTCTGATGAAGAATTCATTCATTTATTCCAACCAATGACTGATAAACTTGGTATTGAATTAGTTCAAACGAATAATTTAGAAGCAATCGGAGATATCGAACAGAGTATGAATTCATTCTTTTAAGATACTCTCTTTTTTTATCATTCATTGCGTTATTTATCAGTTAAACAATGGTATCGTTTCGATGGATGAACGGGAAATACATGTTATTTATAATTAAGAAAAGTTATTTGTTATTTTCAATATGTTCCAATAACCTTGGCCATATAAGATTAGCGACTGAACTGAGGATATCATTATCTATTAGAAAACCAAATGCTGTAATCATCTAAAAATGTAGCATTTTGTGATTTTTGATCGGTAGTTTTTAAGTCACAGAGTGGAAAATGAAATTTTTTTCTTCCAAACCGTACTTCAACAATGATACCATATAAATCATCTACGTCTGTAATATTTTTTACTGTTATCTTATCCCCATAATTTAAGGGACCCTTACTTTGACTCTCTGAGATTTCAGCAGTGAACGGAAACAGTAACCGTTCTTCTAAATATGTTTTCCATACTGCAAGAGCATCTAATATATCATCTTCATCAACCTCGTCGAGTACCTTTTGAATTCTTCTACCCTGCGGTCCCAAAAAAATCCAAGAATATTTTCTTGTAAGTTTTTTCATCACTCGTTCTACTTCTTTTTTACTATCTCTTTGAGTTGTTAATTCAACATCTTCAGGATATAAATTCATAGAAGAAAAATCTAAATCTTTTTTCATACTCTGATTGATAAAATAATCTGGCATATGAGTTAGTGTTATGCTATCCCATTGAATATTGATAAGAGATTTACCCTTATCAGGTATTGTAATATCTTTGATTCTCCCTTGCCATCCGCTTATGTTTAAACCTTTGTAATCTGGGCACATTGTATTTTTTCTAACCTTTACCGATTCACCAATTGCTAATTGTTCAAAACTTATTTTCCTCATCTATTTTTTTCCTCACCAATGATTAATAATCTAAGGCTTCCTATTTTAATTACATGTTTATTTTGCCATTAAACAGATGGACTGAACCATTGTAAGTACAAAAATAGTTTTAGTAACTCTTTCAAATTAGTATTCCGTTGGAAGCATCATGAAAAAAGTAAGCTTGAAACTAAAAGAATTAAGTGAACTGGTTCAAAAGAATGCAACAAAGAAAAACATCACAAAAAAAGAAATAAATGATGCAATTCTTCAATCTCGAAACGAGGTTTGGAAATAGATGACCAACCTATTCATCGATACAAATATTCTCATTTCAGCAATCGTTTTTGATAAAAAAAGAACTTGAACTAAGTATCAGAGGAAATGTCGGCAGAGTTTGATAACTTCCTTTGTGGTAAACACCAGGATTTCATCTT
>JAGXLH010000013.1 GCA_018334795.1 Thermoplasmatota archaeon | reverse complement strand
GAAATAACGCCTTCTTCAGCATCTGTTGCAGCAACTCCTCCAATTGGAAATCCATACCCCCAATGGATATCTGGCATGGCCATTGCTTTACCTACGATTCCTGGAAGCATGGTCATATTCGCTGTTTGCTCAGGAGCATTATCCTGCTTTAAAAGCGGAATCATCTTTTCTGAAGCATAAATCAATGCTGATGTTTTCATTTTTAAGTTCTTATTGACACCTTTATATGAATTTGGAATCTCATATCTAAAATCATCAATCTTGTTCAACGGACCATTCCACGTCATGTTAAGAAACCCGTTATCACATAAGCAAGAACTGATTAATAAGTCTTTGATTCAACAAAAAAAGAAGGAAACAATTCATCCAAAAATGATCATTGTTGTTTTTTTCGAATGTATGGAACACCAGTTTTCCGATTTATTTTGACTTCATAATCCTTGGGTAACTCAGCAGGAACACCTGTTTCAGGTGGTTCCTTGGCAAAAAAATGGATAGTTCTTTTCTCTTTATCATTAATCTTAATCGTTTTTTGAAACAAGGTATAATCATTATAGTTAAAACCTGGTGAATCGGATTGAGTCTTTTTTTCATTTTTAACTTGTTTTTCTTCAGATTGTTTTTTTGAAATTTTTTCAACACGTTTTGTTTTGCTGTCAAATGAAGATTTTTCCTTTTTTTCATCGAGTGGTTCCCATATTTCATCAGATTTTTTGCCAATTTTTTTAAAAGAATCTTTCTCAGATTCAGCAAATGATTCCTTTTTGTCATTTTGTTCTTTTTGTGGTTTGAAAAAAGATTTCTTTTTACGTTCCGTCAATGGTTTTTTCACTAAAGCCTTTTTTTCTTGTTCTTCTGATTCATCTACTGCTTCCCATTGAGGCAAAGACTCCTCTTCAGTTTCTGATTCTGAACTAATAGTAATGGTTAATGGTTCTTCTTCTGGATATGACTGTTCTTTAAAAATTGGTTCTTCTATTTCTTCTTTCTGTTCAGGTTTCACTTCTATGAATTCTGGGATTTCTTCAGCTCTAATCGAAGGTTTTTCTACTTCAAAAAGCTCGTTATCTGAAAGATGCAAGTCGTCTGCAGGAATAATTCTATTATCTTCTTTTTCCTCTTTAAACTCGACAACCTTTTTTCCTCCTTCAGTTTTCTTTTGATGGGCAGGTTTTTGTTTTTTACGAATCACAACCCTTGGTGTTAAATCCTTATCATCTGATTGATGTGAAGGACGAGTTGAATAACGTAAGCCATGATCATGAGATAACCGTCTTTCCAATGATGAAAGATTGCGATCATGCCGTTTTTTCTCGGATTCAGCTGAAGAATCATCTAATATTTGGTGAATTTTTTCTAAGAGTTCTTCATCAGATGAGCTTTTTGACATTATAGGCAACTCCTCTCAGCACAAAAAGTACAGAGGATTCTTAATATTCAGGTAAGTACTAATCACACTTCACTTGATTTTTAGGTTTTACTCCTTAAAGATAATAGTAGTTTTACATGCTATATATAGGTTTGTGCATAAAAACCCAGCGTTTTTCTTCAAGACACTTTTTTTTACAATAATTTAACATTATATAATATATAAAATAACCTTTATTAAAAACTTTATTAAAGCTTTACACTATCACTGCATTTTTGATTTCAATGGATTTTACAGGCAAAGATATTATTTCAATAAAAGATTTTTCAAAAACAGAAATTGATCACATCTTAAAATGCGCAGAAAAGATGATTCCGTTTGCAAAAGGAGAGAAAACGTTGACTCTCTTGGAAGGAAAAATACTATCTTCTTTATTCTTTGAACCAAGTACCAGAACTCGTCTTAGTTTTGAAAGCGCGATGAATAGACTTAGTGGACGGGTAATTGGTTTTGCAGATCCGACTGCAACATCACAAAAAAAAGGAGAAACCCTAGCTGATACCATTCGTATGGCGGATGCATACAGCGATATTATTGTCATGCGACATCCTTCAGAGGGAGCTGCTCGTTTAGCTGCGGATTTTGCTGATTCACCAATTTTAAACGCGGGAGATGGTGCAGGTCATCATCCGACACAATGCTTGTTAGATTTATTCACTATCTTTCATGAAAAAAAACATATTGGAAAACAAAACGTGGTATTACTTGGTGATCTTAAATATGGTCGAACAGTTCACTCCTTAGCATATGCATTATCACTTTATGGATCAGATCTTACTTTTGTTTCACCTAAATCATTGAAAATGCCACGTGAAGTAATTAATGAATGTAAAAATCTAGGAGCAACACCAACCTCAACTACTAAAATTGAAAAAGCACTTAAAAATGCTGATGTTCTTTATGTTACCCGAATACAAAAAGAACGATTCCCAGATCTTGAAGAATACAATCGAGTCGTAGGAACCTATCAGATAACAATGGATTTACTTAAAGCTGTTAAAAAAGACTTGATTATCATGCATCCCCTCCCACGAGTAACTGAAATAGATCCTGCAGTTGATCAAACAAATCATGCCGTGTATTTCAAACAAGCATTCAATGGTGTACCAATACGGATGGCTCTTCTTTCATTAGTAAGTGGGGTGAAATTATGAAACCAATGAAAATCCCTCGAATTAAAAATGGAACTGTTATCGATCACATCACTGCAGGAAATGCGGTTAAAGTATTACGAATCCTTGATATTCCACAAAAACAAAGTTTTACTGTTAGTGTTGCTATAAACGTAAAAAGTAAGTTGGGCAAAAAAGATATCGTCAAAGTAGAAAATAGAGAAATCGCACATACCGAAGTCGACAAGATAGCACTCATCGCGCCAAAAGCAACAATCAATATCATTAGAGATTATAAGGTTGCAGAAAAACATAAAGTAGAACTACCAGATACACTGGTAGGCATTGCAAAGTGTTCAAATCCAACATGTATTTCAAATGGTGGAGAACCTGTTGAAAGCCGATTTATCGTTCTTGATAAAGAAAAACCGCGTATCCAATGTTACTATTGCGATCGTGAACCTGACGACATTGCATCACGTATAATCTGAAAAAAGAATTAACATTTAATCTTGATTAAATTCATTCACTCTTTTTTTACTAATTCTTTTGCTCTATCAAGTTTAACATTTCCTTCTTTGATGAGTATATTTGCAATACGGTCAATATCTTCCTCATTTGCTCCAGCCATCATAGCAATATTTTTGGCATGAAGCGACATATGACCTTTTTGAATACCAACTGTTGACAATGCAAGAACAGCTGCAAAATTTTGTGCCAGTCCAACACTAGCAACAAGTTCAGATAACTGCTGCGCAGAAGAAATCCGCATCATCTTTTTACACATTTGTGCCGTTGGATGAATACTTCCAGCTCCACCAACGATGCCAAGTGCTAACGGTAATTTAATCTCTCCAACAAGATTACCAGTTTCATCCTTCCAATAATTCGTCAATGAAGTATACTGTCCGTTACGGGCAGCATAGGCATGAGCTCCTGCTTCAATCGCCCGAAAATCATTACCCGTGGCTATAATGACTGCATCAATTCCATTCATAATTCCTTTATTATGCGTTGCTGCTCGATAAGGATCAATCTTTGCTAATTCCACAGATTCCAAAAATGCATCTACGACCTTTTCACCACCAATAAGATCCTTATCAAAAATAGCACGAGATTTTACCAATCGTTGGTCAGCTAAATTCGATAAAATCTTTAATCGAACACGTCCACCAGAAATATCTTCAATAACTGGAGCCAATGCTTCAACCATCGTATTAACTGCATTTGCCCCCATAGCATCACGAACATCGACATAGAGATGAACCACAATCATTTTTCCAAAAGAACTCGTTAAAATTCGAACAGCTAAATCCTTTGCACCACCCCCAAGATTGGTTAGAATCTTATCCTGAGCATTGGCAACCGTTAGCAGCTTATTTTTTTCTTGTAAAATTTTTTCAGATGCTGTTGCTACATCATCAACATCAAGAATTTGAATTTGACCAATCATAATTGGATCTGTAGATTCTGTTCGAAACCCTCCACTTTTACGGGCGATTTTTGCTGCTTTACTTGCGGCTGCAACAACACTGGATTCTTCTGTAGCCATTGGAACGAACACGTCTTCATTATTCACTCGAAAATTTAACGCGATACCCAATGGCAGCGTAAAGGTTCCTACTACATTTTCGATCATACGATCCGCTAGACCCTTATCCAACGCTTTAAACAACAGAGATTGTTCTTCCTCTGTTAAGGATGCAATTGAAGAAATCAAATCAATTCGTTCATCAATACTTTTCTTGTAAAAACCTGAAATTTTTGAAGTTTTATTTATCTTCATACCATTCACCTACCTTAAAAAAGGTATTATTGAACGCAAACATACATGCATCATTTAAACATTTTGAGAAATCCACCGTCCTTCGTCGAAGAATGAAAGAAGATTCCTTCACCTCATTTTTTTCTTTACATTCCTGCTAAAATAGTATGTGCATACGTAAATGGACAACTAGATGCGAAAAACGTACTTAAACATCCAAGGTATTCTTTGGAGTAGAAGGAATTAGGGCTGGTAGTTTTTTGTGCATCCCATCCCATCCTTATTTGCCAGCCTTCCTCCTTCTTTTTTAGGAGGAATTTTTTTTATAATCTAACGCTTACAAAACCACTTTTCATTCACTTAATATGCTCTCGAATCTTAACTGCTTGACCAAAACGAAATCTTCCCATTTCACACGGTGAAAGAAGACATTGACCAATTGCAAGAAATTCATCTTTTTTAGAAACAACGATACATTCGTCATACGGCCGTAACCGAGGGTCAACAGATATGACAAATTTTGAAAAACCACTTTTTCCCTCCTTAACAAAAGGAACTGCATCATCATCGATTACTACTCGAAATCGAGGTGATGAACTATGTTTATGAACTTTTTTCCCTCCATTTAATTTCAAAGTAAACAAACCATCTGAAGCACGCATAGAAACTACATGATCATCATCAACAAACACGTTTCTAATCTTGGATGTTTTTTTCGATTTTACTAATGAGATAACACCATTGAATAAAATATGAGCAATATCAAGACCAAATTGCATCTGAGCAACGGATCTTACTTTTCTTTCATCAAAGATTTTTTGTAAATGATTTTTTTCATTTAGGGTTAAATTAGGGGTTATTCCTTCAATTTCCCATCGGATAATCTTTTTGTCTTTTAAGCATTCTTCCCAACGTTTTTTTCTAACTTGTTTTGTTCCTATATCTAAAAAATCTGGAAAGATATATTGAGCAAAAGGATACATTTCATCCAAATCTATGGGTACGGGACCAATTGCAGAATCAACAATAATATCCTCCTTAGGATACTCTTTTGCTATTCTAAATAAAATATCTATGTAAGCCGTACTAAATGGTTTTTCACTTTCATCTAACAAGATAAGTGTAGAAGATGATTGATTAAACCACTGAATTAACCTAGCATGTAACCGGTAAAAAAAGGGTTGATGAATAGTATGAATTCCAGTGTAAAACAAACCCCTTGTTTTCCGCACCGGTTCAAATTGTTCAAGCCAATTGATATGATTCATGTTATGAATTTCATGAAGTGCATCTTGTAAAAATGGATTAGCACTTGCTCGTTGTTCAACAAGTTCCCATAATCTTCCCTGCATGATTGCATTTCGAACTTTTTTAAGTTCACTGATGCTAATGAACAAATTATGTTCTGCGATTTTTTGTTCCCGCTTCTTCTTAGGTAAAGATCGCAGTTCTGATAATGAAATGGTTGAACAAACCGGGCAGGAACAAGGAAGTTCATATAAATCATCGATTTTTTCAGTTCCCCATGGAAAAATCAAACGATTTTGTTTCGCATATTTAATGTATGCTGATGAATCAAAAATGTCACAACCAAGAGCTGCAGCAAGCGGAAAAATGAGTGGATGACCTGCACCAAACAAATGAACCGGGCGATTAACTGGTAATCCTTTTTTTGATGCAAGAATCACTTTGATTAGATGAGTATACTGTTGATTTTCCATTAATGGTACTACGCCACCAATCGGATGCATATCTGCATTGAGTTCACCAAGCTTTTTAGCACAATATGATCGTAACGATGGATAGATAGAACCTTGTACTGGACAAGCAAGATTCATCTCTTTTTTTTCAGAAATGCTTTGTTTTGCTCTTTCTACTGTAGTGTTTACTGCATCTTCTGCTTCTTCTTTTGTTTGATCCGGCGTACCAAAAATATCTAAGATAGTGCCAATATCACTTCCGATATCACGTTGAAATCGGACGATTGTTAATGGATCCATTTCAATCTCACCGTACATGTATGATTGGAATGTTCCGGAGTCAGTCATGATAGGGCCATCAAAATCAATAAGAGAATGTACACCTTCGGCTAATGCGGTGTCATAAAGTTTTTGATGCTGATGAATAATATATGAGTTGGTAATAACTGCTTGAACACCAAATTTTTCCTTCATCATCTGTGGTGTAATACTCATTTTATTTGGATTTATTACTGGAAGTAAAAGCGGAGTTGTTACTGAACCATGGTTGGTTATTAACCGGCCGATTCGACCTGCGGCATCATGATGTTTAATTTCAAATTTCATGTTTTTTCAACTGATGGCAATCAATCCACTGTTTTTTAGAATTTGCATTTCGATAAATGTCATAAAGAATCAAAAAGATAGGAAAAAAAGAGATACTGATTTTTTTAGTTATGAACTGTGTTTTTTCAAGTCGACTACTTTAGAAGGTTAAGCACCTATTTGAATAGGGTTAACAATTCGTTTCAAGGTAGCAATTGCAGAAAGAGACGCTAAATAACTTGAACCTGGATTATTGGGATTTGGCATGTTTTCAACTTCAGCTCGAAGTCTACCAAATCGGCCATGCGCTAAAATTTTATGACTATTTCTTGTTGCAACTGGATCAGCAACGATTTCCACTAGTGTTTTATCAAAACCAATGCCTGCAATGGAGAGATTGGCAGCAACATTAATGTTTTTAGGAAATTGTTGAACTGCATCCCGTGCGGTTCCTTTGAACAAAACTGTTCTTTTTTTGTAATTTTTATTAAGTGCCTTAGGCGGCTTTGTAGTTACCAATGTTACTTTGTCGATTGTGTCACCACTTGCTGAAAGAATACCATCAATACCACATACTGCACCAGATGGAAGATATAATTTTGCATGATGTTTACGTGCGGTTTCTTCTAATTTTTCTCTGAGGTCATCATCAAATAAACTCCCAATGCTCATAATGATGAAATCTTTACCTTGTTTTAATACATCAATTGCATACATTTTTACTGCTTCTTGTGATGCAGCTTCAAAGATCACATCTGATTTTTCAAGTAAAGTTTCACTATTGACCACTTCTCCTTTTTCAGTACTTTCCGCAAGTTTTTTTTCGGATTTTTCATCAACATCATGTAAAAAGATGGTGTCTATCTCTGGAAATGAGTCTGCAGCATGGGCAACATCACTTCCTATTGCGCCACAGCCAATAATACCAATCTTCATAGTAATTACCTAAAATCTTAAAACCATCAAAATGTATAAAAAGTATTGCCATGGACGAAATAGATCGATTTTTAGAAGAAGACCTAAACGGAGAAGGTGACGTTACTAGTAATGCATTATTTACAAATGAGTTAGCATCTGCTAGAATCATTGCGAAAGAATCAGCAGTTCTTGCTGGAATTGACAAAGCCGCTACAGTATTTGACCGAACTGGAGCAACGTTTCAGAAAGAAAAAGAGGATGGATCTATTGTTTCAGCTATGGATGTGGTAGCTACAGTTAATGGATCAGTTAAATCCATTCTTGTTGGTGAACGACTTGCGTTAAATATTATTGGAAGAATGAGTGGTATTGCCACTCAGACAAAAAGAATCGTAGATTCTTGTCATCGTATAAATCCTAACGTTAATATTGCTGCTACACGAAAAACAACGCCAGGTTTTCGCAAATATGAAAAAAAAGCAGTTGAACTTGGAGGTGGGGAGTCTCATCGATTTGGATTATTTGATGCAGTAATGATAAAAGATAATCATATCGCAGCTAAAGGATCGTTTAAACAAACAATTGAAACTGTTACAAGTAAGATTTCGGATAAGATCATTGAAGTTGAAGTGGAAACTGAAGACCAGGCAATACAAGCGGCACAAATGGATGTGGATGTAATCATGCTTGATAATTTCTCTGCAAGAAAAGCAAGAGAGATCGCGAAAAAAATTAAGGATATTAATTCTTCGATAATGATAGAGATCTCAGGAGGAATTACTCCTGAAAACATTCATGACTATGTGAAGTTTGCAGATCGTATTTCTATGGGTTATTTGACCCACACAATAAAAAATAGTGATTTTTCTTTAGAACTCGTTAAGTAAACTGGAAAAAGTAGTGGATGAATTTTGATTTCTAAGGAAATATTTAATAAGCTGCTTGTGATTACTTTTTTGATGTGATGGGAAGATATTATTCACACTCAATTTGATAGTTGTTGTTGTGATGGTATGGTGATTTAGATGAAAAAAATAGTAGAAGAAGTTATGGCAGAACAAAATAATAAAAATACTTCTAAAAAAAAGTCAACACATCCTGCTAATACTAAAAAACAAAATAAGAATTCTAACAATGAATCATATGCAAGAAGTGCAATAAATCAGGAGTTGGAAGAAGTTTTGAAAGGTCTTACCACTACTATTAAGGTAGTTGGTTGTGGTGGAGCAGGAACAAATACTATAAGTCGCTGTATACAAGGCAGCGTTACTGATGTTGATCTTATTGCAATTAACACTGATGCACAACATTTACTTCAGACTGATGCACCACATAAGGTGTTAATCGGCCGGCATCTTACGAAAGGATTGGGAGCAGGATCTGTTCCAAAAGTAGGTGAAGAGGCAGCTCGGGAAAGTGAACAGGATGTTCGTGAATCGGTTGGTCATGCGGATATGGTTTTTATCACGTGTGGTCTTGGTGGGGGAACAGGAACTGGTTCAGCACCGATTGTTTCTCAAATTGCAAAAGAAACTGGTGCTTTAACCATTGGAGTGGTTACACTTCCATTTAGTGTTGAAGGATTAGTTCGGATGGAAAATGCTGAAGCTGGGTTAAAACAATTGAGGGATGTTTGTGACACCGTGATTGTTATTCCAAATGATAAATTGTTAGATGTGGTTCCTAATCTTTCATTGAATGCTGCGTTTAAAGTCGCTGATGAAGTACTGATGCGTTCCATAAAAGGAATTACTGAGATGATTACCAAACCAGGTTTGGTCAATCTTGATTTTGCTGATTTGAAAACAGTGATGAAACGTGGTGGTGTTGCCATGATTGGTCTCGGTGAAGCTGAAGGTGAAAACAAAGCTGTTAATGCGGTTGTTGAAGCATTGAATTCTCCATTGCTAGAAGTTGATATTTCTGAAGCAAGTGGAGCACTGGTCAATGTTACTGGTGGTGAAGATATGACTATTAGTGAAGCTGAACGAGTGGTTGAAGAAATTTATTCTCGTGTTGATCCAAATGCGCGGATTATCTGGGGTACTACAGTGGATTCAACACTTAAGAAGAATTTGCGTGCAATGCTTGTGATTACGGGTGTAAAATCCAAACAGATTTTGGGTCCATCACAACGCCAAATGGAAAACAAAGAATATGGTATTGATGTCGTTGCATGATGCAGTTGCATCATCAACTTTCTTTTCTTATTTTTTTCCGATTTTTCTATATGGGTGTACTTTAGTGTGAGATTTTTTGATGTTTTCTTCCACATTCTTTAAATATGGTTAGTTGTTTGACCTTGTGTTATAAGAGAGGTGTCCTTTCGTGTCATCAACAACGAATCAGAAAGATTTCATAGAAAAAGCCTGGGATCTTCAACATGATCTTGAAGCACGACAAAAACGAATCGGCAGGGGTAAATACGGTCGAGTGCTGAAAATGGCTCGCAATCCGACAAATGAAGAATATGCAAAAACCTCAAAGATTACTGGTCTTGGTATCATTCTTATTGGTGGAATAGGATTTTTAATTTACCTTTTAGCCACACAGGTTGCACCATGGATTGGTGAACTTCTCGGTTTAATGTAGATAGAGGTTCAATGTATGACTGATGCAGCAATGGATGATAAAGAACCAACAAAGATATTTTCGATTAAAACGCAGGTTGGTAAAGAGCAAAATACTGCTGACTTATTGAACAGTCGATCTAAACGATCGGATTTAGACGTTGCTTCTATTCTTGTTACACCTGAACTTAGGGGTTATATCTTTGTAGAAGGTTATGATAAAGAACGATTAAAAGATGTGATTAAAACTATTTCATATGCTCGAACGGTTTTGGATGGAGATATTCCTGTTAGTCAAATCGAGCATTTTCTAGTGCCGACCTCAGCTGTTGCAAAGATATCTGAAGGAGATGTTGTTGAAATGGTTGCGGGTCCATTCAGAGGGGAAACTGCTAAGGTCACTCATATTGATGATGCGAAAGAGGAAATTACTGTTGAATTATTTGAATCAGTTGTTCCTATTCCAATTACTGTTCGTGGTGAACAAGTACGCGTTGTAAAAAGAAAAGATGAAGATAAAAAGGAGGAATAAACAGACATGGCAGAAACAGTTGAAGCATTAGTTGAAGGAGGAAAAGCAACGGCAGGCCCTCCTCTTGGTCCCGCGCTTGGTCCACTCGGAGTCAACATCATGGAGATTATCAATTCCATTAATGATAAAACCAAAGATTTCGATGGTATGCGTGTACCAGTAAAAGTGATTATTAATCCTAAAACCAAAAAATTTGAAATTGAAGTTGGAACGCCACCTGCCTCATCATTAATTCTTAATGAAATTGGTGTTGAGAAAGGATCGGGATCTGCGGCGACTCATAAAGTAGGATCGCTTACTGTTGACCAAGCCATTAAAATTGCTCGGATGAAAAAAGATAATTTACTTGGTAAATCATTAAAACAAAAAACCAAGGAAATCATCGGAACTTGTGTCTCACTTGGTGTAAAAGTGGAAGATAAGGATCCCGCTGAAGTTCAGCAAGCAATTGATGATGGTCAATTCGATAAGAAGTTTTCCTAAAGAAAATAATTTTTTCTTTTATCCTTTCACTCTTTTTTTTAGATTCTTTTTAGTCCCCGTTGAAAGAATTGTTTCACTGATTTTACCATCCGTTCCTGACGATATGATAAAGGAAGTGAGGTTCCTGTTCCCCATGTATTACGTTTCCTGATTTCTGTAATGATGCTGTCGATGCTTAGATTTGAAGTATGAATCATGGTGTATGCATATCCGGCGTATTGTGGCATGTGTGAATCACTTCCACCAGTTCCTCCAAGTTTTAGTTTTTTTGCAACTTGAGCTGTTTTACTATTTGTTTTTGGTTGGCTACATCCGTTGTAGACTTCTATGGCATTGATTTTATGGTTAATTTTTAACAATTTTTCTTTTTTGATACCGCTCATATTTCGATACAGATGGGGAACAATGGGTATTCCCCCAGCTTCATAAATGAAATCTACTGTTCTTTGAACCGATAATCCTTTTGGAATGGTGTTTTTCACGTTTAATCCAAGAAGATGCCCATCCTTTGTTGATATTTCAATGCCTGGGATGATAATAAAATCCTTTGAGCTTAATTCCTTAGATGCTTTAACTGCTCCATCAACGGTATTATGATCGGTGAGAGCAAAACCCTGCAATCCTTTTTGTTTAATGGATTGCATGATTTCTTTAGGTGTTCCCATGGCATCATCAGAATACATGCTGTGTACGTGTAGATCAAGTTTTAATTCTATAGTTCTTTTCACCTCTTTTTCCGTTGATGTTTTAGTATTGGCGGAGTTGTAGATTAATGCAATATTAAATTGTTTTGTTTTTTTAATTTTTTCAAAATGATAGTTTGTCAACTTGATTTTAAATAAGATGACTAATAAGAGTTATATGTGGTGAGGTAGGGAACCTCTCGCTTTAAGATTCACCTCATGTCCCTCTCTCTGAAATGCCTCTCCTCCCTGATTCCAATGCCCAATCTACTTCTCCTCCCCCTACCCCCTCTCCTCTCTGTTTTTTTAAATGAAAGGAATTTATTTTAAATAAATGGTTATTATTTTATAGCTGTAATACTATACAGATTTTTGTATTTGATACAAGTAGCAGGAGAGGAAAAGTGGAGGATTCCAAATGAAGTGTGATCGATGTGGAATCGAGTTTAAGGATTTGTTTGATACCATTGTTCGTATTGATTATGCTGAGCCCGGAAGAGGAAAGCCGTATGAATTCCATCTTTGTATGGATTGTCGGAAGGCAATTGTTCAATGGGTGGAATCATCTGCTGAAATGATAAAAGAATGAATTTAAAATATGTTATCTTTCTTGTTACAATAAATCACATTTGTCCTATATGGGACGTTGAATGGAGAAGATGGGAATGTTGGAGCCAGGTTCAAAAGAAGAAAAACAACTCATAGAGCATTTAGCTGAAAAAGTTTTGATGGGTGTAATCCCTAAAAGATTTTAATTAAAAAATTTTTTCGTAGGCTTTAGGCTTTTTTCTACTGCTGTTCTATTGGTAATGCTATTGAGGAGAATGAGGGAGGGAGTGGAAGGATGGTGAGGTGAGAGATGAATCAAAAAAATGATTTTTGTCCCTCATTCTCATAGCAATACATATGGTTATTTTGAGGGTATATAAATATTTCTACAAAATTATAAAAATTAAACATTATTGTTATTCTGTTGCAATTTTAAATTCATTTGAAGTGTGATCTTATATTCACTCTTTAAGAATAGTTATAAATTGTATGAAAAAAATGTGAGTGCGGGCGCCGGAATTTGAATCCGGGTTATAAGCTTGGCAAGCTTAAGTGATACCAGGCTACACCACGCCCGCAACTGATTGTATCGATATGGTATTGGTAAACCCTTAAAAATACTTACGCTTCAATTCTTTTGAGTGAATGTATCTAGCTCGATGAAAAGATATTTTTTTATGTTTTTTTCAACATCTTTTTATATTGGTATCATGTTGTGTAACTACTATTCCTAGGAGGGAAGTGGTGATGGACAGGATGCTTATAAAACATTATTGTCATAAACATATAATTGTACATATGATGATTTCTAATTCTCTTTTTAAGTGGTGATTCAGTTTGAACGATGTTCCGTCTATTGTTTCCGAATTGCGATTGGAAGAGGAACAGGGGCATCTTAATAAAAAAAATATATATGAGGATGTATCTAAAGATAATTTTTCCTTTGTTTTTTCAGCAAATAATGGTGATGGAAAACCACTCACCGATGCCATAAAACGATTGGCAAACTCTCTTTCAAGTTCAATCTTTTTACAAGATAAAAACTATATCGTCAATTGGATAAACAAACATGGTCAAGATACCTTTAACATAAAAATTAATCAAATCCAAAAAAATCCTTGTTACTCACTGTTTTTCAACAAATCATCACCATGTAATTTCTGCCCGATGAAAACTGCAATACACACAAAAAGACCACATAGCATCCAGATAACACTCCCAGATCAAACAAACCTAGAAATCACATCAATACCTATTTTTTTAGACCAAAAACTAATTGGAATCATTCAACAAATCCAACCACTTCAACATAAAAATCTTTTTCAAATTAAAAACGAATCAAGCATCATCCAAACACAACAAACAATCATCGAAAATGCCGCACTTGGAATAATCGTCCTTGACACTCATTTGAATCATCTCAGCATAAATCCAGCTTTTTCTGGAATGACCGGATATGAACACACAGAGATTAAACGACATTTAAACAAACCCGTATATTGGCCGGATATATTCTCCAAAGATATAAAAACTGAAATTCAACGATTAATTCAAAAAGGACATCTTAAAATGGAAACCTATTTCCAACGAAAAGACCGATCAATCTTTCCCGTTTCCATTGTAGGAAGCACATTTATCGATGAAAAAACCCAGGAAAAACATCTCATCCTCATAATAGATGATATAACAAAATCCAAAGAAACAGAACGAGAACTCAAAATATCCCAACTCCTCCTCTTTTCACTTATCAAAAACCTAGAAAAAAAAGTAAAAGAAAGAACACATAAAATCGAACAACTTCTCAAACAAAAAAACGAATTCATCAACCAACTCGGCCATGATCTTAAAAATCCATTAGGTCCTTTAATCAATCTTATCCCCCTTCTCATAAAAAAAGAAACAAATCCTCATAAAAAAGAAATGCTACATGTCATTCAACGGAATACTAATCACATAAAAAATCTAATAACAAAAACAATCGAACTAGAACAATTAAATTCAGGCAATATATCACTTCATTTTACCTGCTTAAATCTAACTGAAATGTGTCATGAAAGCATCAAAAGAAATTATCATCTTCTCAAAAATAAAGATATGATCATAGAAAACAATCTGCACCCATCTTTAGAGGTGAATGCAGATAAAATGAGAATAGAAGAATTATATGATAACATTATCACTAACGCCGTTAAATACTCTCCAAATGGAGGCACAATTACCATCACCGGATCCTCCACAGAAACCACTGTTTCAATATCCATCAAAGATACTGGTGTTGGAATGAACAAACAACAATTACATCATGTCTTTGATGAATTCTACAAAGTAGATCCAGCTAGACATGATTTTAAAAGTAGCGGTCTTGGAACAGCAATATGCAAAAGAATCGTTGAAAAACACGGCGGACATATAAAAATTGAAAGCGAAGGAATTGGGAAAGGAACAACGGTTACATTCACTTTACAAAAAAAACCGTTGTTTTCCAATCAACAAAAAAATAATGCATCTAACCAAAAAAAGAAAAATACAAATGGCGGTGAAAGATAAATGGTCCCATATGCAGAATCAAATGAATCTGCCATCACTTTTTCAAATGCAGCAATCATCAAATACTCTTTAAAATCATTGTATGCGGTAGCAGGAAGGCGAACTTCTTCGAAATTTGCTGATGATGTAATCCGGTCTTCACTTGATATTTTAAAAGAAAGATATCCTTTTTTAGATGCAGTAACCATCCGAAAACAAGCATCAGAAAATGAAGATGACATCTGCATCAAAGACTCTGTTGTCAATCCTATTCCCGCAGAACGAATCGGACGCCCAATAGAAGGATTAATCCGAATGGTGTATGATGAACTCAACGAGGAGGCAGGATTATATTTCATTACCGAACTCAAAGAACATGTTGGTAAAAAACTAAGCAAACAACTCATCAAACTGAGTATAGATCTAGATCAAATTCAATTAGAACAACATCATGCATGGGAACGGAGGGAACGAAAAAAAGCCATCAAAGAAGGAAAAGGTGAAGACGGCCAGGAAAATCTACTTGGTTATACCTGGGAAAAAGTTTCATCCTGGCATCATGAGGAAGGTAGTAAATTTTGCACGCTTTACGATGAAAAAGGAACAGTAGTAGATCGATTAAACCTTGATCGCATCATTCAAAATTATGTTGAAACACTTTCGGGAGTTGACACTACGAATCCTGAGGAATTACAAAAGGAACTTCGTATCTTCGAACGAGAATATTCACTTTTAAAACTGATGCATGAACAAGATATGGATGCAGATACCGCAATGCAACTTTTACAAGTAAACAGAGAAAAACTCAATAATATGATTAAAAAACTTACGAATATGGAGATGATTCGTCATATTTCAGATGATGTCATTGAACTTACTGAAGATGGTATACAATTTGTAACTCTGCAGGAAAAACAATGAAAAAATGAATCTAGATTAGGTGTTTTTGGTTCGTCTACTAGTTATACCAGTTATCAAATAACCAGGGATCCAGTAAGATAAATACTTGTCGTTGCTACTGTTGAAATAACTACTCCAATAAAAATCATGAGCAATGACCGGGAAAATGGTAGGTCAAACAAAACAGCGATAAGTGAACCAAGACCTGCGCCCGTAAACGGAAGAGGGATTGCAACAAAAAAGAGTAATGCTGCGGTTTCATATGTTGTAATCTTATCATTAGCCCGATGACGAATAATGGGAAATCCCCACTCCATTGCTTTTTTCCATTTAGGAAGCCGTCTCAAAAACAATTCAACTTTTTTAAAAAATCGTAAGATCACTGGAACTAAAATCATATTTCCAGCAATAGCAATAGGAAAAGCCTGCCACCAAGTCCATCCAAACTCGTGAATACCAACAAGTGGAACAACATATCTGGATTCTAAACCAGGAATCATTGATAACAAAAATATTTGAATCCATTCAGCCAACCCATCAATCATACGAACTATTCTCCAATTTTTTTTAAACGAATAATTTTCTCCTTACTATTTTCCATAACCTATATCAGCGTTTTGTTTCTTCCCAACTTTATTATTACATAATATTTTAACTACATCCAAATAAGGTTAAACCTTAGCTAAATTAGCTAAAACTATTTATAGTAATAATTTTTATTTTTATGTAGTGATAGTAAGTGAGCCGCAATCATTTATTCAACATATTCATTTTTTTCCTGCTAATTTCACAGATTTCCTTAGTTTCAGCACAACCCTTTCCTCTTTTTTCATCTCAAGATCCACAACAAAAAATGTTGTCAACTTCTATATCATCAAATAGACAATTAAGAGATACTGTAGCATCATTTGTTAATCCTGCAGGTCTTTTTTCCTATTTAAACAAAAATCCAACTTCTACCTCATTTTTTCCGGAAAACCTTACTTTTTCAGATGATGCATATCATGGATCAAATCAAACATATGCAACAGAATGGTGGTATTTTGATGCCACACTGAACCAAGAATACACTATCCAATTTGGTATTCACATCCACCATATCATTACCACAGGTATAGCAACAATTCATTGTAACATCTATCATCAAGGACAACCAATCATTAATGAACGATTAATCCAACCATTATCTACTCTTACGTTATCCTCACAAAAACCATTCATTTCCATTGATGATAAAATTATAATGCAAGGTCAACAAAAAGAAAACGGAAAACCAGATACATACCAGATCATCTATTCTGGAGATGACTATGCATTTGATTTAACCTACAAAGGCATCACCGATGGTTGGAAAGGAACTACTGCAGCTGGAGGATGGGCGGTCGTCTTTCCAAAAGCTATGGTTCAAGGCAGTCTCACCATTCAGAATACAACTATTAAATCCACTGGAATTGGATATCATGATCATAATTGGAATGTAACTGCTTCAACTGGTCTTAACTTTGGATGGCTTTGGGGAAAAACCTCTATTTCAAATTATACACTAACCTGGGCAAATATCTTTGAGACCTGGTATAAAGGATCACCACTTTTAATCATTAACAAGGATTATAATGGATATGCGAACATTCCTGCTAACAATCTATATTTTTCAGTGACCAATGTATCGTTTAAAAACGGAATGCTAATTCCCACCGGTTTTTTACTTTCAGGAAAACTGCAAAACTACAGTTTTTCACTAAAAATCACGGTACTTAACTCAGATTACATAACTGTGTTAGGACTCATTAATTACTGGAGATATCACATTCACATCACCGGATCATTCACCGTCAATAATCAAAAAGAAACCGTTGATGATTACAACATTGCTGAATTCATAAGATTCCGTCCGTACTAACCCTTTTGCCGTTCACTCCGAAGTAATGGTTTACTCAAATGCCTCCGTGCACACACCGGTACTTCATAAATACCTTTTTGAACAATTCGATTTTTTCTTTTCATCTTTCCTTTTTTAGCAGTGGTCTTACACTTTTTACACACAAAACCCTGACCATGCCCTTTTGATTTCATATGCTTCCCACAAACAGGGCACACCGGATTCTCAACTTTTTCATATACCATTGCACATGATTTAATTTCAAGTTTCTCAACATTAACCGTAAACGGTTCTTTTCTAACCCCACCAAAAACTTTTACCACATCACCCACGTCCAATCCTCTAACTACATTCCGAAACTGTTTCGTTGGTTCATACGCGGCACAATCAACACTACTTGCTTCATCACTAATTGAAAAAATAACATGACCACCAGCAATAGTAACTGGTTTTTTTGAAACCACACCCTCAATAATTACTGATTGAAACGATTCCAAATCGGTTATAGATGAAACAACAAGATGATCATCAGTTCCCTGATTAGATGCAAAAATCAACCATTCATCAAATGATTCACATTGGATGTCATTCATACATGATGCTAATTCCTCAGCCTTATCTCCCCGGATACCAAATAAAACAGGACACGGCGAATGAGGCATAATATTCACATGATGATTCACATAATCATAATTATCAAATGTCAACGAAGAGGTCTCATCAATCTTAATAACAGAATTTTCATCAATACTTCGAGATGAACCCCACCGTTTTTTCTTCCGATAAGAAATCAACTCAAACGTGTTATCATGCTTACCTGTCCAAGCGATACTGCCTGTAGCACCAATAATTCCCCGACCATTTTTAAACTCCCGAAACCAAGCATCTTTTCTAGTTAACAATGAAACAATTTCATCCTTTTGGATAATACGATGAACTGCCTGCCAATACCATGATTCATCAAATTGATCAGAAACCATCACTAATCCAGGATTCGTATTATCTTCAGATAACTCAGCAAATGATTTAATTTCATTCAACAATATCTTCTTAATCCGATCAATAAACCGATCAACCAACGCTGAATCATCAATTTGATTATTCATTAATGGATAAGACCAAACATCATTTCCTTTCATCCAGCCGATTTTTATTGGAGTCCCACCCCCAAATCCTATCTGAAATGAAACTGCACCATTCCCCCGAGTTTTCCACGGAACATTAGGATTCAACCGAACCAGACGAGGATATCCAATCAAGTCTAGTCCTAATTTTTGAACTTTAGAAAGCAACACGCCAGCAAGATATGTAGTGCAACCACCACGTCGAGAATCCGTATCATCAATACCAATCCACATACCGATCAATTCCCCTTGTAACTTTTAAATGCTATTAAGTAAACCCGATACCATTAAATAATATCAGAAATTATATGGTATAACATACAATGAAACGCGATGAACTCTTAACATATATTCGAGACCTGCTCAGCAACGCAGGATTTTATGTTTCAGACGTATACTCCATGCGTCCAATCGGTTTTGACTTAGTCGCACGAAGAGACAACACTCTACTTATCATTAAAACCCTTACTAATATAAATGCATTATCTGAAGAAGTAGCAACTGAATTACAAAAACTCTCACAACTTCTTGATGGACACCCAATACTCATTGGTCTAAGAGCTGGAAATGGAGAACTTGAAGAAGAAGTTGTCTACGACCGATTTGGCATCCAATCAATCAGCCCTGAAACCCTCCGCCTTCACCTACTAGAAGGAATACCACTACAAGTCTATGCAGCCCCCGGAGGATTCTATGTAAACATCAAAACAGAACAATTAAAAAAAATGCGAAGAGACAAACAAATCAGCCTTGGATCATTTGCTCGATCATTACATGTTTCAAGAAGAACCGTACGTATGTATGAAGATGGCATGAACGCAAGAGTTGATGTTGCGTTTCGCATGGAAGAACTCTTTAAAACCCAAATCATTCAAGATATTCGTATTCTTGAACAATCCATAAAAGATCATCCAAAACCTCAAAATCAATCCATTTCCAGTAGTTCAACTCATCAAGAAGAAAAACAAATGATTTCAAAACCATTCCTTGATAAAATCTTTAATCTACTCAGAAAACAAGGATATACTATTATCCCGATGGGACGTTGTCCTTTTGAAGCTGTAAGCAAAGAACGAGAAAAAATATTATTAACCTGTGTACAACGATATGATAAAAAACTAAAACGAAAAGCTGAAATAGTCAGCAGCATCTCAAAAATAACTGAAAAACGGGCAGTAATGATCACGGATAAAAAGGGAACAAAACAAAATATTTTTGGCACACCACTCATCATTCATGACGAACTACGAAAGATAAATGACCCTGAAGAACTACTTGAGCTCATTTTGGAAAGAATTAGCTCATAAAAAAAACATTCAAACCTACCAAACTTTTATAAATAGGGTTCTCATTCCCGAGAACTACATTTCCATCATAACGTATGGAGACAACTTCAAAAAAAAACTGATGCAAGACTGATAACTATGGCAAATAAAGAGATTGTAGACGCAGTTAACAATGTAAAGGAAACCGCAAAAGAGAACAACCGAAAGTTCAAACAAACAATTGATGTTGTCATTAATCTTAAAAATATTGACCTAAGCATTCCTAAGAATCGAATTGATGAAGATATCTTACTTCCAAATGGACGAGGAGCCAAAGCAAAAATTGGATTATTTGCAAGTGGTCAATTAGCATTAGAATCAAAAGACAGAGTCGATCTTCTGGTCAAACCTGAAGAAATAGACGATCTCTCAGATGATAAAAAACAAACCAAAAAAATCGCAGATGAACATGATTTTTTCCTTGCTGAAGCACCACTAATGCCTACCATAGGTAAAACCCTTGGTACGGTGTTTGGTCCACGAGGAAAAATGCCAAGACCCGTTCCACCACAAGGAGATATCTCGGATACCGTTGAAAAACTCCGTAACACCATAAAAATACGATCCAAAAACAATACCACATTTCATGCAATTGCAGGAAACGAAGACATGGACAGTGAAGATATCGCTGAAAACATCGAAACCATTATCAAACGAATCGAAGGTGCATTAGAACGAGGTCGAATGAACATTCGATCAATTTACATTAAAACAACAATGGGACCATCTGAAAAGATACAATAATGAAAAGAAAAGGTGAGAATACAATGGCTCATGTGGCACAATGGAAATACAAGGAAGTAGAAGAGATCGCCTCTCTTCTCAAACAACATCCGGTCATCGGCATCGCTGAGATTGGAAGCATTCCTGCTCCACAAATGCAGCAAATGCGACAAAACCTCCGCGAGCACATGATGATTCGCTCATCAAAGAACACCTTGATTCACCGAGCAATCGATAATGCTGAAAAAGATGTAAAAGATTTGGGTGGTCTAAAAGAAATCGTTAGTGGTCAAAGCGCAATCATTGCTACTGACATTAATCCTTTCAAATTACAAGCACGGATGAATAAGACCAGAACAAAAGCACCAGCTAAAGGTGGCGAAATAGCGCCAGAAGATATTAAAGTTGAATCTGGTGACACTCCATTTAAACCGGGTCCAATTGTTGGAGATTTACAAAAAGTTGGGATTCCTGCAGCGATCCAAGGTGGAAAAGTCGTCATAAAAAAAGATAAAGTACTTGTAAAAAAAGGCGATGTTATTTCCCGAGAAGTCGCCCAAATGCTCACTCGCCTTGAGATTTATCCATTAGAAATTGGAATTTCGTTACACGGTGTATTTGAAGATGGATTTATCTTCAAATCTGATGTGCTTGACATTGATCTTGACTCTTATCATGATCAGTTCATGCAAGCTGCAGGAAAAGCATTTAATTTAGCGATCGAAACTGGTTGGGTAACCAAACAAACGATTACTCCACTAGTATCCAAAGCACATCGAGATGCACTTTCAATTGCTATTGAACAAGGTATCCTTACTAAGGATACTGCATCAGATATCCTCGCAAAAGCTCATCGATCGATGATAGCTATTGCATCAAAAGTTCAAAAAGATGGACTTGACGACGAGTTAAAAGAAATGACCTAAAAAAAGAATTTAGGAGGCTAGAAAGAAAATGGAATATATATACAGTGCAATGCTTCTTCATTCAGCAGGTAAAGATATTACTGAAAAAAACGTCAAAAAGGTACTTACTGCTGCCGGTGTCGATGTCGACGATGCACGAATTAAAGCGTTGACCGCTTCCCTTGATGGAGTAGACATCGAGGAAGCAATTAAAAATGCCGCGGCCGCACCAGTTGCAGCTGCTCCCGCAGCTTCAGGTGAAGCCTCTTCAGAAGACAAAAAAGAAGAAAAGAAAGACGAAGAGGAAGAAGAGGAAGACGAAGTATCAGAAGAAGAAGCAGCTGAAGGACTTGGCGCATTATTCGGCTAAATACGGTACTATCACTCATATAAATTGAAGATTACCTGTCAACGGAGGAATGCTGATTTCTCTTTCTTTAGTTTTGAAGAGGAATCCTAAAAGGTATTTTTCTCGTTGCTTTTTTCCCTTTTTATTAAACTTTCTTTTAATTAATTTTTTTTGTCCATGATTTCATTCCTTTTTTCAAAAAAATGATTATCTAAAAAAAGATCTTAGATGTTTTTTTATTTAGTAAATCTAAACAGATCAAAATAGGAAATACTTGTGCATCGTTAAACCAGTTCAATATTATAAGTATCCACCGACACGCAGACTAGGATCACCCAGTAGAATATATTCTTCAATAGTAAACATATCTTTGCCAACATACGTTTGATAATCTGTTAGCGATGCAGAATGCATTTCACCAACAGTGATTCCCTCTTCATATGCATTGAAGAATCGTACATCTAAAAATCCAGCCCCAGCATAGACTCCATCTTTGTCGACAGAAGTATAAGCTGGCCGGGTTGCACCAACCGTGGCGATTCCACCTCCATTTTCCTGTTTCAGAAAAGCCCATGCAAAACAAGGATAATATTGCTCTGAATTATCAAAGCCTAAAAGAATACTAGACAGTTTTCCCATCAAACCACCATAATATGCTTCTAGATCATCAATATTAAAATCAAGTTTTGTGGTAAGACAGGCATCAAAGAAGATAATGGGTAATCGATGTTCATTACTTAATCGTTCTAAGAATGGTGTAAAATACAAAATCATTTTGCCGTTTAAAATTGCATTTGGCCGGTATGTTCCCCACCCGTGTTCAAAACCATGACCTGCATAACTAACAAATCCAACACCTTTGGAAATTTCTTGGTTAAAGGTTTTTGCATTAAGATTTTTTTCCGATGTCCATAATCTAATTTGATTGAAACCTGGTAATTGTTGACCAACTTTTGTATTTGTTATCTCTCCTTCGAACACATTAAAGGATCCATAACATAATGGAAATGTGTCACCACCAGCAAGAAGGATTTGTTTAAACCATGTTTGATATGCCGTAACTTGCTCATAGGTGATAATCTTTGTAATAACCGTATTTAATTCATCAGTTGTACTACATGGGATTCGGCCTATGTGAACATCAGGATACAAATCAACATCATCAGGTGTATCAAGGATGTTACCGCGATTATCGTATACAACTTCACCAAATACATCGTTATTATTTGTATCCCATGATGCAAAAGAATATGATGCATCATACACATCAGCATAGTAGAGATCAGTAAGAATTCCTGAACCATGGTATGGTCCCCAAGGATACGCATCGGTTTGCCTTATTGGTAATTGGGTGATGTCGCCGATAAGAAGCACGTATTGTGTATCGAAAGTTTCAATTGCGTGTTTCACGAAATATTTGATTTTTTCAGGATTATCTCTTCCTTGAAACTGATCATAGATTTCAGAAGTGGTTTTGACCAATGGATTTAGATCATAATTATTTTTGTGATCTACTAATGGATTTAATGATTGTACGTAGTCGTCTGGTGTAATGATAACTAGTTCATGAGTTTCTTCACCTGTATTTGTTGAAACCTGTGCTTGAGGTGGAGTGTGATCAAGTTGAATATTAAAATCAGTTGCATAGGTTATTGATTCATCTAATGGATGATATCGTATTGGATGTAGGGTAATGGTTACGTAGACGACGTGGTCTCCAGAAGAGGTGATTCCTGCACCGGTTTGTGTTGTAAACCAGGTTTTTGGGAAGGTATCAAAGGTATAAGGATTATTGTTTTTTGCAGTAGTAATTAGTTTGTTCCCATTAATAGATTGAAATTTTGGTAATTGCTGAATGGGTTCAACAATTTGATCTGTTTTTGTTGATGTAGGAGTGCATGATATCTGATTAATGATGGTTCCTCTTGGAAAAGTAAATGTTTTTTTAATCACGGGTATCTTTGGACCATCTGGTGTAATTAGAAAATTGTCTGTATCTTTACAGGTAATACTTGTTTGTGAGTCATCAATGGAAATGATAGGTTC
Organism: Thermoplasmatota archaeon; assembly: GCA_018334795.1. GTDB lineage: Archaea > Thermoplasmatota > E2 > DHVEG-1 > DHVEG-1 > EX4572-165. Next base: position 1,557 of record JAGXLH010000013.1, on the reverse strand, counting down.
GGAAACAGGCATGTATTCTGATATCCTGATCTGAGATCCTGTAGAATCGTTTGATGGTATCATTGCGTGAGAAACAGTTGAGGCTAACAATAATACTGTTATTATGAAAAGTTTAGTGATTAATTCATTTTTTAAATTCATTTTGATTTGCCCCCAGATGATAAGTTATATCTTGTTAATAATTTTAAGGGAGTAATATCTATATAAATATTTTCATGAAATTAATTGCATGGTTCATATGTTTATTGATTTTTTTCACTGCAGTATTTATTGTTTTTACGTATCTTAAAAGATTTGATTAATTTGAGAAACGTAGGTTTGAATTCAATGCAACTTTGTTTTTGATGTTTTGAGTAGGTTTTAATACTCAGAAAGAAAACGGTTTGGATTGCAGCATTATATTTGATTAGATCTGGCATCTATATTCGTGGATGACTGAAAAATTTATATCAATAATGTTAATATTCTAGATAATTTCTATAATTATTATTGAAAATTTTATTCAAAAATGAATTATTAAAAATCTATTATTAGATTAATTATATCAAAAATGATAATCAATTTAATTTCATATGTGGTATGTATAAAGTATGCATGTATTTATATGCATATAATTATGCAGGTAAAAATGCAGATTTACCGATACATTTTCTTATCAAATTCATTCCTTAAACAATTTAAATAACAATAATGTTAACGATTTTTATAGGAGAAAATATTTAAAAATTAACAAATAGGATACAAAAATTAATCAAATAGCTGGATTTAAAATTCTAGCATTTCATCTTTTTTGAAAAAAAACGTATGCGTACTAAGTTTTTGTATCTGCTATAGCATCGATCTTTGAATTTTTTAATAATGGTTTTTCCAAACAGTTTTAGCAAAACCACGAAAACTAGAGGTTTGTTTTGCGATCAAATAAAACCATTCTCAAACAAGTAAAATATAAAGAAAGAAACGGGGCAATACTGAAAACAAGGAATGAAAGAATATATCTTAAGAAGATTTGTCTTTTAATTGACTACCAAGAAATCGAGCACGTTGGGCAACAATACTCATCTTTGCAATCATTTTAATTTCCATTGCTTCTTCTTTGTTCGATACTTGTCCAACGATTATCATACAAATCAATAATAATTTTATTTTAGGACTTTATAAAAAATTCTTGTACAAGTGTTACCCACTTTCTTTACACCTCTTACCCAAATTATATATAAAATTAAAATAAAATTCGGTTACCGATCTAAAAATGAATAGTTACATCCAAGAATCAAGTCCAGTTTGCTGGGTTTCCCCGATTTTAGGCAATCCAAAAGCACCTTGAATATAATTTTCAATCATATCCTTATACCAATCAAGATCAATTTCCTTTTTATCCGATAACATATCCACTGGAAACATAAAATCAATCGGTTTCACCCCACTTTTTGACGGATTCTGAATACCAGGTAATGATTTCTTAGTAACCACGAAACGAAACTTCATACGAGATCTAATAGGTACATCTAACAATTTTTCCAACGCTTGCGCACGCTTACCAAACGTAGACAAACCACC
>JAGXLH010000012.1 GCA_018334795.1 Thermoplasmatota archaeon | reverse complement strand
TTCAAACAATGGATTGCCCCAGAACATACAAAGTAAAACTAGTCACATTAAAAAGAATATGAGCAATGATTGCTGCAGTAAGATTCTTTGTTTTAATCACCGTTATTGCAAGAACAGCTCCAGCAATACCAGTTAATAATGCAGGATACAAATTCCCAGTTGTAAGGTGTGCTAAACCAAAAAGCACAGCAGTACTTGCAATAGCAACTGGTGCTGAACTTAATTTTTCAAGTTTTTCAAGTAAAAAACCTCGATAAAAGAATTCTTCAGCAACTGGTTGAATTGTGATAAGAATAAATGTTGCTGGAATTGAAAATAATTGTTCGATATCTTGAATGTTACCTGCATTTTCAAGATCAAAACCTAAAAGTGTAAGAAGAACACCAATAACAATAACAATCCCTAACATCACAGCTGCAGTAAGAATTCCATACAAAAATGCCATATCAATGCGATCTTTTTTCAAACGAATCGCATCAATCATTTGAGTAAGTGAAAACTTGTTAACAATCTTATACCAAACAAAAGGGACTATGACAAATAATATCAAAACCAACGTTAACTGTAAAAGCAACGCAAAGATTTCAAACAGTATTTTAAAACCTTCAGAGAACTCATTTATCTGAGCAGTCGTACTTGCCACATCTCCAAACATACCAAAATACGTAAAAATTGGTACCGCAACAAACATCAAAAAACTCAGAAGAACAAGGAGTAAAGCAATAAAATGTACTGGATTTTTGAAGTCAAAGTCCATAAAACAAGGATATTAAACTCGGTTTGATAAAAGTTTTTATATAGGATTGCTTGATACCTGAAAAGCAACAAAAACAGAACCGGGCCCGTGGGGTAGCTTGGCCCATCCTCGTAGCTTTGGGAGCTATGCACCCCGATTCAAATTCGGGCGGGCCCATATCTTTTTACAAAAATTGTTTTTTTAGGGAGAGTAGTTTAGGATGATGTTAGATAAGGCCAAGTCCGCAGTAGCTTGCCGCGCGCGAAATTTTTTTTTAGAAAATAATATTCAGAAAAAAAGATATCGACCTTTCATCCGCGGGTCTTCTCTTCGCTCAGTCCACGCAGTATACTCAACCTAAAAAATAAGACGTATAGTGGTGATAGTATTGATCTGGTTGGAAAACGTGTTAAGGATATTCTTCTTCACTTAAATCGTCAACATATTGATGTTATGGTGGAGGTTCAGGTTAAACTAAGGAAATATAAAGGGAAACAACGAATGAATATTTTTCAACAATTGATACAATCTAAGTAAAGTTCAGTGTATAGGTTTTTTTAATTAAAATAGAGGTTATTGAAATATTTGTTAAATAATGTCTCCATAATTTTATAAGCTCTAATTCTTTTTTTCTATGTGGGTTTTGAAAATGGTTAAGGCTATTTGGAAAAATAAGATAATTGCAGAAACTGATAATTATGAAATGGTTGAAGGAAACGTTTATTTCCCACCAATGTCAGTTAAAAAAGAATATTTAAAGGAAAGTGATTATCATACCACTTGCCCTTTTAAGGGTCTTGCAAGTTATTACGACGTAGTGGTAGATGGAGAGGTAAACAAGGATGCTGCATGGTATTATCCAAAACCAAAAACAGGATACGAAAAAATAAAAGATTATGTTGCCTTCTGGCATGGCGTAGAGGTCAAATAATTAAAAATTAACAATTAAATAAGTTTTGAAGTTATTGATTCAGATGAAATAATGCCATTCACTAATAAATCAAATATTAAAGTTATTGCCATTTACTCTTGTTGGTAAATCCAAATTTCTATCAATGCAACACATAATGCTTTGGTTACCATTCTTCTTCAAAATAACTCAGATCCATTCGTTCCCAATCATCAAAATCTCTAAAGGGACGGCTTCCATCAGAATAATCCACGACATAAAACATATATCCATAGTTCATACAGCTTCTATACATCCGACTCAGCCAAAATCCTGGTTGCCATGGATAGTAACTCAGTTTGTTATGGCCTGGTATTGGTCTAAAGTTAAGGCTATGACCCATTTCATGCATATAGGCACTGGCATATACGATATCCTTATTAGCAACGCGTTGAAGGAAGAGTTCATCAGCTTTATTTTCCATGCCAAGAGCTGAAACTTGATATCTGTTAGGACCAAACGCATTTCCATTCACTCGTGAACTCTGATAAATGACCACGCCGTAATGAAAGATCCCCCTTCGGATATCTGCATCTTCTTGATTCAGAAAATACGTTTCGTAAATATCATCAAGTTCATCTTGTTCATTCCAAGAAATCTCAGTGAGCTCATCAAAAGGAATAAGATCCGCTCGGGATTCAGATCCTATCTTGCCATCATCAAGATGGTACACTACATTTTGCCGATTGTACGCCGTATACAGTATTTCTTTTGCTCCTTCTGGAAACATCCCGGGTTCTCCATTAGGTCCTTTCATTTGATCCATTTCAACGAATAAGTCAACACAAAATGGATCTGAATTCCAGTTTCTCATATAGTATTCTTCCCAATTGGTAAGACTATCCCCATCAGGATCAAGATTCTTGTGATCATCATATTCCATTGGATCATATCCCCATTTCCATTCCCACTCAGTGGGAACCTCATCATTATCATAATCAGTTCCCGTATCATCAACGGTTGGATCAGTCCCATATCGAACCGTTTCCATCCAACTGGGAATGCCATCTCCATCTGGATCATTTTGAGTGATATCAAACCAGAGTTCACAATCCAGTTCTTGTTCATAGAAACTTCTATCATCACACCCATTCAGTCGACCATACCCACTGGGATCACCACGAGTATCATCACCCGTCCAATGGCCTGTATGTTGATTATAGATAAGATTTATTTCATGAGCCGACTCACTTTTTCCAAATTTCACTGAAAGATCACAGATTCGATCTTCAGTAATATCCTCATCAGCTGCATCCCATAACTGAATTTTAATTGGTATCTCTATATCTTCCGTAGATACTTGTTTACTTGCTTGCCAATTGATATCATAAAGATATTTAGTATTCCACCATACATCACTTTCAAACAATTGATCATCAATCCAAATTTTTAAATAAAAATCAGGATCTGTGGTTTCATCAATGATTTTTTCAAAATGAAATTGAAGATCCTTTTTTTCAAGTGATCGAATGGTTTCAATAGTAACAGTAATAGTATTAGTATCGGTTTGCTGAGAAGCAATACCTGTGAATGGAAGAAGGGTAAACAGCAAACATCCAAATAATGCAAAAGCAATGTGTTTATTCATAATTTTGTCCCCCTAGGGCCGTTTATTAATATAGCAACTTCCTCTATTAAAATGTTTCAGTTTTACGTAAACCTTGTATTGCGGGGTTTAAAGATGAGAATGTTTTAGTAACATAATGCATTGTAAGAGGTCATGAAGGTTTATTCTATTAATGGTAAGGGTTATGATTCAAATATTTTTGTTATTCCTGGTGAAAAATCTACTGTAATTGATACTGGCACCGGGATGCATAATAATAAGATATTATCTCGAATCAGCAAATATATTAATCTTAACGATATTTCTCAGATCATTCTTACGCATGAACATTTTGATCACGCTGGTGGTGTAAAACAATTGTTTGAAGCTACAAATGAAAAAGCAATTGTTATTGCTCATAAAGATGCCGCGGACAAAATTGAGAAAGGTGAAAGTATGTTTGCTCGGCTTCTTGGTGGTACCATGCCACAAATGCCAGTGGATCAGAAACTTTCTGATGGAGAAAATCTTCAAATTGGAGATAAAGATTTTGAAGTTATTTATACACCTGGTCATACCCCTGGTTGCATTTGTTTGTATAATAAAGAAACGAAAACCTTGTTTTCTGGTGATACGGTGTTTGCCAATGGATCATTTGGACGAACTGATCTTCCAGGTGGAAGTAGTGCTGATTTAAAAGAATCCATTAAAAAATTGTCAAAACTTAATGTTGAACGATTGTATCCCGGTCATGAAATGATCGTTGAAGAAAATGGGAATCATCATATCCACCTTGCCCTTAAAAATGTAAATTATTTTGGATAAAAAAAGATAGTTATTTGGGATAGTACATGAATCAAATTCGGGATATTCTTAATGAGTTAAAATGGAGAAAGAAATTTGTTTTTCAAGATACCGAGATTTATTATATTCATCGTGGGGCACCAAAGAATACCAAAATCATCACAGGATCAGAAGTTATTTCCGTTGATAAAACTTTTATTAAAACCGTTGATGCTATGATTCCACATCACCGAATTTTCAAAATATTGTATCATGACAAAACCTTGTTTGACAGGAAAAAAGATACTTAATATAATAATAGTTCAAAAAGAGTTTTTAAATCCTACTGTTGATAAATACGAAAATAAATCAAAAAGTTTAATCATCACTACAATATTCCTGAGTGTAGTGTGCTTGGGGAGGCTGAGCAGAAAAATGAAAGCCTATCTTCTACAAATGTTAAAGGAACTTGCATTACTTGGCGCAATTAATAATCGAGTTGAAATTTCATCCCTTGAACTTGCGAATCAACTTGAAACCAGTCAACAAACCGCATCACGTTATGTGTTAGAACTGGATAAACTTGATTTAATCACTCGTGAGATGGGTATTAAAAAACAACTCATTCAAATCACAGAGAATGGAGCAGATATTCTCAAAGAAGAATATATGCAATATAAACATATTTTTGAATTACCACAAAAAATCAGATTCGATGGACACTTGGTCTCAGGCATGGGCGAGGGAACATATTATTTAGCACAAAAAGGTTACATTAATCAATTTCATCATCATTGTGGATTTAAACCATTTCCCGGTACGTTAAATGTAAAGATTCCTCAAATTGAAAAAAACAAGTTGCGTTTAATTAAAAAATTTCCTGGTTTGGAAATTGAAGAGTTCGAAACAACTAATCGAACATTTGGCGCGGTGAAATGTTTTAATGCAACAGTGAATGAAACGGAGTGTGTACTGGTATTACCTGCACGAGGACATTATTCTAAAATTTTAGAATTTATTTCACCAGATAATCTTCGAAAAAAATTGGATATTAAGGATGGAGATCCCGTTCATATCATCATTAATATCGAAAAGCAAATTGAATGATATAAAGGAGTAACATCATTTTATGGATACTGATAAAGTTGTTAGGTTATTAAATAATATTGCAGATTTAATGGATATCAATGGAGAACAATTCTTTAAAACTAGAGCGTATCGAATGGCTGCTGAAACACTTAGAGAAATCGAAGAACCAATTGATGTTTTAGTTAAAGAACAACGATTACAAGACTTACCCGGCATTGGAAAAGCAATAGCAAAAAAGATAAGCACTTTTGTTACCACTGGATCACTTCCATATTATGAAGAATTAAAAAAAGAAGTGCCACCATCACTTTTGGATTTATTAGATATTCAAGGACTTGGACCGAAAAAAGTTGCGGTATTATACAAAAAACTAGGGATTACAACGATTGATGAATTACAAAAAGCAGCTAGACAACATAAACTTCAAGATCTTGATGGATTCGGAGTAACAACAGAAAATAATATTTTACGAGGAATAGCCTTACAATCAAAAACTAGTGGTCGGTCACTTTTGCATCATGCATTACAACAAGGTAATCAATACGTTGAATACTTAAAAAAAATATCTGCAATCAAAAACATTAGTATCGCAGGAAGCCTGCGTCGACGTAAGGAAACAATTGGTGATATTGACATATTAGTTTCATCTTCGGACCCTGATAGGATCATGGATGCATTCAGTGAATATCATCTTGTTGACGAAGTCATGTTGAAGGGAAAAACCAAAACGAGTGTACGATTAAATGATGGTATCCAAGTTGATTTACGCGTGGTAGAAAAAAAGAGTTTTGGATCAGCATTACAATATTTCACAGGTTCAAAGGAACACAATGTTCTCCTTCGTAGTCTTGCCTTGAAAAATGATATGAAACTTAATGAGTACGGTGTTTTTTCAAAAGGAACTGATGAGTACCTTGCAGGAAAGACTGAACAAGAAGTCTATGAAACAATTGGATTACCATTTATTCCACCGGAACTTCGAGAAAACCGAGGTGAAATTGATGCAGCATATAACAATTCATTACCCCATTTACTTCAATTAGAGGATATTAAAGGAGATTTACATGTTCATTCCACATACAGCGATGGTATCAATTCAATTGAAGAAATTGTAAAAGCTTGTGAAAAAATTAACTATGAATACATTGGAATCACTGATCATTCCCAATCCTTAAAAGTTGCTAATGGAGTCAGCGTTGAAGATGTGCAAAAGAAATGTGATCACATTAAAAAAATCAATAAAAACAGTAACATCACTGTATTGTGTGGAACTGAGTGTGATATTTTAAAAGATGGCAGTCTTGATTATTCAGATGAAACATTAAAAAAATTTGATTATGTTGGAATTGGAATTCATTCACTTTTTAAAATGAATAAAAAAGAAGCGACACATCGAATAATTACCGCTCTAGATAATCCATTTGTTACTTTTTTAGCTCATCCAACCTGTCGGATGATCGGACATCGAGAAGGTTTTGAGTTAGACATGGAACTATTATTTGATAAAGCAGTTGAAACAAATACTTTTTTAGAAATTAATGCATTTCCAGATAGACTAGATCTTAATGATATCAATGTGAAAAGAGCAAAGGACAAAGGAGTACACTTTATTATTGGTAGCGACTCACATTCAATACAGCATTTACCAAACATGCAATATGGCGTTGCTACTGCTCGAAGAGGATGGTTGGAAAAACAACAAGTGCTCAACACAACTTCAGTTTCTAAGTTGAAACAAATCTTAAACGGGTGAGGAAATACGTAGTATGGATAAAAAAAAAGTCGCACAAAAAATAAAAGAATTACGCGAAGAACTCAATCATCATAATTACAAATATTATGTGAAGAATAATCCCGAGATTTCGGATTATGAATATGATCAACTCTTGAAAAAACTGGAGAAACTAGAAGATAAATACCCTGACTTAATCACACCAGATACTCCAACGCAACGTGTTGGTGGAAAACCTCTTGATGAGTTTCAAACTGTAAAACATAAAATACCAATGCTTTCTTTAGCAAATACGTATAATGAACAGGAACTCATTGATTTTGATGAACGCGTACAAAAAAATGTTGGAAAAGTAGAATACGTTGTTGAACCAAAAATTGATGGAGCAGGAATTGCACTGTACTATGAAAACGGCGTGTTTGTACGAGGAGCAACTCGTGGTGATGGCATTAAGGGAGATGACATCACACAGAATCTGAAGACCATTCATAGTATTCCTTTACGATTACAACATGATGTGTTATCCACTATTGAGGTCCGTGGTGAGGTGTTTATGACCAAATCCGGATTCAAAGAATACAATAAAGAACAAATCAAACAAGATAAACAACCATTTGCAAATCCACGGAATGCTGCAGCCGGGTCTATCCGGCAACTCGATCCAAATATCGTTGCAGAACGACCACTTGACGCATTTATTTATTTATTAAGTTATACTGAAACACCGTTTAATACTCAAGAAAAAGTGTTAGATGCATTAAAAAAAGCAGGGTTTAAAACCAATCCTCTTTCCAAAAAAGTAAAAAACATCAATGAAGCAATCAAGTATTGTAAAAAACTAGAAGAAAAACGAGATAGTCTCGACTATGATATTGATGGAGCAGTGCTTAAAGTAAACTCGATCAAAAAACAACAAAATCTTGGATCAACGTCTAAAAATCCTCGATGGGCAATTAGTTATAAATTTGCTGCTCAACAAGCAACCACGGTACTAAAAGATATTGATATTCAAGTAGGACGAACTGGAGCACTAACGCCTGTTGCCATTTTAAAACCAGTGGATGTAGGCGGCGTAACTGTTTCTCGAGCCACATTGCATAATTTTGATGAACTCAAACGAAAAGATATCCGCATTCATGACACCGTTCTCATAGAACGAAGTGGAGATGTTATTCCACAAGTTGTAAAAAGCATCACTGAAAAAAGATCTGGAGAGGAACAAAAAAAACCAATACCTAAAACCTGTCCAATTTGTAACACACCTGTACAACACAAAGAAGGTGAAGTAGCCATTCGCTGTCCTAATAAAATGTGTCCTGCACGATTAAAATGGCGAATGAAATATTATGCATCACGTGATGCAATGGATATTGATCACCTTGGTGAATCAACGGTTGATAAACTTCTTGATAAAAACATGATTGAAAACGTAGCTGATCTTTATGATCTCAAAAAAGAAGATATATTACAAATTGAAGGATTCAAAGAAAAATCAGCACAAAACCTGATTGAATCAATTAAACAGAGTAAAAAACAAGATTTATCACGGTTAATTTATGGACTTGGTATTAGACATGTAGGAAAATATGCTGCTCAACTCCTTGCCCGTCATTTCTCATCCATTGATAAACTCGCTGAAGCAACAGAAGAAGAACTTAAAGAAATCGATGGACTTGGAGAAAAATCAGCTGAGGCAATCGCTACTTTTTTTACTTCAGAAGAAAACATCACACTCATCAATCGATTAAAAGAATATGGTGTGAACACGGAATCAAAAAAAGCAGAAAAAGAGCAATCACTAAAAGGTAAAAGATTCGTATTCACTGGATCATTAGAAGATCTCTCCCGGTCTAAAGCTGGTGACATTGTAAAAGAGCAAGGCGGCATGGTTACCTCATCAGTGAGTAAAAATGTAAACTATGTTGTCGTTGGGAAAAAACCAGGATCCAAATATGAAAAAGCTAAAAAACAAGGAATACCCATCATTAAAGAAGATGAATTCTTGTATATGACCAAAAAGAAAGAAAAAAGGTGATATGTATGGAAGAATGTATCCGCGATCAGAACGAAAAAGACTTTTGTAATTGCACGTACTCATGCAATCGAAAAGGAAAATGCTGCGACTGTTTGCATTACCATCGAGAAATGGGACAACTACCTGCTTGTTTTTTCCCAGATGACATTGAAAAAACGTATGATCGAAGTATCGAACGATTCATTCAAGTCTACCAAGAACGAGGACGTTGGTGGTAAGACCATAACATTTTTTATTTTTCTTTTTTTGAAATCGATAGATCAATTGTTTCAATATTTTCATCAACGCCTTTTAATGTTGAAACCATGCCAAACAAGGTGTTTTTAATAAATTCTTCAGGAAATTCACTTAATGGAATCTTTTTTTTATTTATTTTTAATTCGACCTGTTTTACCATTTTTCTTATTCTCTCCTATTACATTGTGTTTCAATAATAGATATTATTTTATTAACATCACCATCAAAGGTAAATAATGTGTTTTCTCGAAGTGGTGTTTCTTCATCTAACCGAATTTTTTGAATATCCTTATCTTTTGCTCCTTCAACTAAGATGATATCAAAACAATTAAAACAGTTCATGATTTGTTTAATTTTTTCGATTGACATTTGTTGTTTTACTATAAAAGACGTTTCAATCTCAGTTTGAAAACAAACAAGATCTGCACCTGCTTTGGCATGTTTCCAAGTATCTTTTCCGGGTGAATCAATCGAATAAGAATGATTTGTTTGTTTAACACTGGCAACTTTGAAGTTCTTTTCCGTTAACTGTGTAATTAGATTTGTGATCAGTGTTGTTTTTCCCGCGTTAGAAAACCCATAAAAACCAACGATTACAGACTCATTCATATCTATCAAAAATATTGTGAATTAGTACCAAAGATAAGTAGTTATGCTTTAATATTTTACAAACAGAAATATTTTTTAAAAAATTCTTAATTTCGCATCGATATGATTCTAAATCAAGAGAGGAAAATAACCGCAGCGTTAGCAATCGTAATCATAATTGCTATTCTGCTTTTGCTTACACAAATCTTTTCGGTCCAGATGACAGAATCAATGATGATAAAAACAATGAGAATACAGATGATGCAACGGATCAAAACTTTAATGATCGCTGCATATAAAGAAAATAAAGAATATTATCCAAAGATAGATCCAGAAAATAATAGGACCCCTTCGAATTGCATTTGTTGATAAAGACACACCTATTACCTCCTCAAGTCTTTTAGACAAAAAAAGATTGCAACAATTGATATTATTTACGAGGGATAATTTTTTATTCAAATTTTTATTTTTTTTATGATTATGACCTCTCTTTCACCATTACTTTCAGAAGTTAAACATCTTCAAAACAGTTCAGTAGTGAAAATCTTTAAAAGTAAAAAGCATACGGTGGCATTAATTAAGAAAGAGGAAAAATTCTTTGTTCTAAAATGGTATGAACCAGGATTTCAGAATTCATTTTTTCAAGAATCTAAGATACTACATGAGATAAAACGCCAGGTTCTTATCCCAAAATTAATTGAATCCAATAGAGAACATCAGTTTTTACTTTTAGAATACATACCTGGAAAAAATGTTTGTGATCAGATCAACAATCAAAACATTGAAACAAAAGAAAAAACAAGAATAATCCAACAGGTCGCTCATTGGTTCTATCAGTTTCACTCGTACTATCAACAAAAATCCATATCATTGATTCACGGTGATGCCCATCTAAGAAATTTCATCATAACAACAAATCAAACTGTTTATGGATTAGATTTTGAAGAAAGTAAACCAGGGAAGGTAAGTGAAGATGTCGCAAATCTTTGTGCTTCAATCTTAACCACTAATCCATCATTTACTAAAGAAAAAAAACAATTACAACATCAATTCATTGAAACATACGAACAAATCATCCATCAACAAATAAAAAATATAGATTCATTAGTAAAAAAAGCAGTGAAAAAAACAATACAGAGAAGAAAAAAATAAGAAAACATAAAAAAAAGTAAGAGGTTCTTTAAAAAAAGAAGAGCGGTTTGAAAAACTGTTGGAAAAATATCAGTTGAGTATCATAATTTTTATATATGGAAGAGTCCATCCGCAGGCCGATGATTCTAAGAGGAAAACAAAATATCATCCCACTTTTAGCAATGACGGTTCTCATCATCGGTTCTATTTCAACATTATACGTTCATGCTAATCAAACAACGCAATCAACAAATCTTGAAACAATACTTATTAATCATCAATCATTTGAAATACAAACATTGTTTGAAAGATTTTCAAATACCACAATAGAAACAGATGATGGAATGAAAACAGGTATTTTGCTTTCAGAGGTATTGTTATCAACGAATGTAAACTGTCCTACCTGTTCATCATATACGATTAAAGCATCAGATGGATATCAACAAACAGTAAATTGGGATGACATCCAACAAGGAATTTTAACTATGGAAAAACAAACGTATTTTCCACATCTTGCCCATGCATTTTGGGTTCAAGACATTGTACAAATAGAGGTGAAAGAGTAACGATGAATAATCTAAAATTTTTTGCAGGAATGCTAGTATTTGGATCACTCTGGGGTTTTTCAGAATGTATCATAGGCCCCATGTTTAGCAACGCAGGATTTCCAAGCGGAATGATTATGACCGGTTTTTTTGCATTAATCTTTTTAGTGATGAGCCGCCGATTATATCCTCATTATGGAATGCAAGCTGGTATGGGACTTGTAGCTGGAAGCCTAAGAATGATTAATCCATTTGGAGGATGTCATCTTTGTTCAGCCCTTGCTATTATGGCTGAAGGAATGATATTCGAAATTATATTTTATAGTACAACAACGCTTGATTTTAAAAATTTAAACACGTGGACCAATAAAATCGGTCTCGGCGTTTTTTCAGCTTATACTGTGTATGTTGGAGGATACATTGTCACTCAAATTCTTACACCATTAACCTATGGACAATTTTATATATCAAATCTTATCTCAATGATGCCCCAATATTTAGCAAGAGGTCTTCCTGTTGCTTTTATTGGTGCATTAACGGTGCCACTTGCATTAAGTGTTAAAAACGTAAAACTAACCTTAAAAGATGCTTGGTATTATCCAACAACTCTAGGCATATCAGCGTTTTGCTGGATTTTTGTTATTGCCAACTGGTTCATATTTACGATATAAAATACAAAATTTAGGGGTTTAAAAAATTATGACCACAAAATCAATCAGAATTGAAGAAACAAAAACTCACACAGTTCACCAATGGGACTTTCCAAAACTCATAGAGGCCCATAAACAATTATCTTCATACGATTATGCAAAACAAAAGATTAAACATGGATATGCAAATCGAAGTTTACATGTCAATTTAAGTTCAGGAAAAATCAAGGAAAAAAAAGTAACTGAAGACATGAAAAAATTGTTTGTTGGCGGCAGAGGATTTGGACTGAAATTATTATGGGACGAAATTAAACCAAGTACTCGATGGGATAGTAATGAAAATGAACTCATCGTTACCACTGGTCCGTTGTGCGGAGCAACGCAATATGCAGGTAGTGGAAAATCAATTTGTTTAACGGTTTCCCCAGCAACTGATATAATTTGTGATAGTAACGTTGGAGGATTCTTTGGTCCATTTCTTAAATTCTCTGGTTTTGATGCTCTTGAAATACAAGGTAAAGCAAAGGAAGATGTAATTGTAGTTATCGATGGTGTAACCGGAAAAGTTAGTGTTGAAACCGCCCCATTAGAAGAGCATAACAGTCATCTTCTCGCCGAACAACTCACATACATGTATGCAAAAGAGGACACAGATAAAGCCCGGCAACAAGTCTCTGTTGTTTCCGCAGGAAAGGGAGCTGAAAACTCTTATTGGGGAATGCTAAATTTTTCATTTTATGATGTTCGACGAAAAGTTCCCCGTGTAAAACAAGCTGGAAGAGGTGGACTTGGTAGTGTCTTGCGCAATAAACATATTAAAGCAATCGTTGTGATCGCTCCATTTACTAAACCAATCTGGCAAATTTCAAGTGGTCAACAATTAGCTGATGTGGTCGATAAAAAAGATGTTGATCTTGCAAAAGTTGACAACATCATAAACAAATGGAATGCTGATTCAAATTTTGTTATTGAGATGTTTCAAGATATCCAAGAAACGTTTCAACATATACCAATGAACGCATTGAATCGAGTCGCTGATAAAACAAGTGTTCCAACAGGGCAATTATTTCACATTGCTAGTTTTTATAAATCATTTAGTTTGGAATCAAAAGGTGAAACACAAATTCAAGTATGTATGGGAACTGCTTGTGTTGTCCGAGGAGCAAATGAAGTTCTGGAATCATTTGAAAGAGAACTAGGAATAAACGCAGGTCAAACCACAGAAAATAAAAAATTCAGCCTTGAAAAAGTACGATGCCTTGGATGTTGTGGTCTCGCACCTGTGATCAATATTAATGATGAAGTCATCGGTGGGGTAAAACCGGCTGATGTTCCCGAGATTCTTCAAAAACATGGATTTTCAAAGGAGGGAGACTAATGAATCTTAAACAACTTGAAACGATAAAACAACAATCCCAAAAAAAATTTGATTCTTACAAAGCTTCCTTACATGTTTGCACGGGTACTGCTTGCGTAGCAAATCATTCTTTTTCTCTTATTGAAACGTTAAAAAAAGAGTTGAAAAAAAGAGATCTTGAAAAAGAAATCTTAATTGTTCCAACAGGCTGCAATGGTTTTTGTGAACAAGGACCAATCATGGTGGTTCAGCCAGATGGTATTTTCTATCAGAAACTCAACGAAAAAGACATCGGTGACATCATCGAACAGCATCTTATCAACGGAAAACCAGTAAAACGATTATTTTACAAGCATCCAACTAAGAAAACACCGATTGAACAGATGAAAGATATTCCATTTTTTGGAAAACAACAACTATTAGCGATGAGACATCGTGGCCAAATCGATCCTGAACAGATTAATGATTATATTCGTATGGGCGGGTATCAAACTGCATACAACGTGCTATCAAAGAAAAAAGCTGAGGAAGTTATACAAACAGTAACGAAATCAGGAATCCGTGGCCGTGGAGGTGGTGGATTTCCAACAGGATTAAAATGGAATTCATGTCGAGACGCAGTGAAAAAAACAGGTAATATTCCTTATGTTATTTGTAATGCGGATGAAGGAGATCCTGGTTGTTTTGCTGATCGAAGTATCATTGAAGCAGATCCTCATTCCGTGATTGAAGGACTGATCATAGGTGCTTATGCAATTGGTGCTCATGAAGGATTTGTGTATATTCGAAAGGAGTATCCTCTTGCTTTGAAACGTTTGCAGAAAGCAATTCAGCAGGCTAGAGACCAAAATATTCTTGGAAAAAATATTTTAGAAACCAATTTTGATTTTGATATTACCATTCATCGTGGTGCTGGAGCCTTTGTTTGTGGTGAAAGTACTGCTCTTATGGCTTCATTAGAAGGTAAACCAGGTGAGCCTCACGCAAAATACGTTCATAGTACAGAACAAGGCTACAAGAACATGCCAACGGTGCTTAATAATGTTGAAACTTGGGCTAATGTTCCACTTATTTTACAAAAAGGAAGCGACTGGTTTGCTAACATTGGTACGGGTGACGTAACGGATAATGCCTGGGGTGGAAGCACAGGAACAAAAGTGTTTTCACTGGTAGGAGATGTACGAAACACAGGACTTGTGGAAGTACCTATGGGAATAACCCTTCGAGAAATTATTTATGATATTGGTGGCGGTATTCCAAAAGATAAAAAATTCAAAGGTGTGCAAACTGGTGGACCTTCAGGTGGTGTACTTCCAGAATCTAAACTTGATTTACCCGTTGATTTTGATAGTTTGAGTGATGCAGGATCCATGATGGGATCTGGTGGCATGGTGGTTATGGATGAAGATACCTGTATGGTGCAACTTGCAAAATATTTCATTGATTTTTTAAAAGAAGAATCCTGCGGAAAATGTACGCCTTGCAGAGAAGGTCTTACTGCAATGAGTGAAATCCTTGCCAAGATAAGCGAAGGAAAAGGAACTGATGAAGATATTGCTCTTTTAGAAGAATATGGTGAAACCATGAAGGTGGCAAGTTTATGCGGCCTTGGTCAGACTGCAGCTAATCCAGTATTAAGTACGATTACGTATTTTCGTGATGAATACGAAGCACATATAAAAGATAAAACATGCCCTGCAGGTCAATGCAAACCATTAGTCACTTATATCATTGATCCTGAGAAATGTACTGGTTGTACATTGTGTGCACGAAATTGTCCAACGAATTGTATCACAGGTGAAGCAAAACAGGTTCATAGGATCAATCAAGATGAGTGTATTAAATGTGGCACTTGTAAAACAGTGTGTAATTTTGATGCCGTGGAGGTGAACTAAGGATGACTGAAGAACAAAAGATCACAGTTACCATTGATGGAAAAGAAGTAAGCGTTGATAAAGATACCACCATTCTTTCTGCGGCTAACAGCATCGATATCTTCATTCCAACATTATGCCATAGTGAACTTGTTGAACCTTACAGTGCCTGCAGACTCTGTCTTGTTGAAATCGATAATGGAAGAAAAAAACGATTAGTAACATCATGTAATTATCCCATTCGAAAACCAATCACGGTTAAAACAAAATCAGAACGAGTTAAAAAACATCGGAAAAACATTTTAGAAATGATGCTAGCTCGCTGGCCAAATGTTAAGATCATCAAAGATATGGCAGCGTTTCATGGAATTAAAACACCACGATACACATCTCCTCTTCAGGATCCTCAAGAAAATGCTTGTGTGCTCTGTGGACTTTGCGTGCGTGCCTGTGAAGAAGACATTTGGGAATCAGCATTGAACT
Source organism: Thermoplasmatota archaeon (assembly GCA_018334795.1). Taxonomy (GTDB): domain Archaea; phylum Thermoplasmatota; class E2; order DHVEG-1; family DHVEG-1; genus EX4572-165. The sequence continues at coordinate 10,040 of JAGXLH010000012.1, read as the reverse complement.
TTGCTAATCGAGGGCCAGAACGAGAAGTTATGATGGGGTATGGAGAAAACATTCCACAATGTGAAGGATGTGAAACCTGTATGTCTATTTGTCCAACTCATGCTATTGATATGGACAAAGAAGATCCTAATAATCCATTTGATGCGGATCTTATGAGAAAAGCAGGGATGAAACTTACCCGGGAAATGGTATTGTTAGATGATAGTCAATGCAGAATGAGAAAAGTAGGTACTGCTCATCTTACCGAGATCATGGATGAATACGATTTGTTACCAGTGCAAAACTATCGATTCGGAAGTCATACTGAGACGAAAAACATTGCTTCAGATGTGTTTTTAAAGAATTATTTAACGCAAGGAAAACCTGATGGATGCTGGCAGGGATGCACGATGGCTTGTGCAAAAACAGCAGATGCATTCACGTTGAAAACAGGACCTTATAAAGGCGATCAAGTCGTTGTAGATGGACCGGAATATGAAACCGTTGGTGGCTGTGCTAACATGGGAATTTTTGATCCTGAATTTGTCCTTGAATTCAACTTTTATTGTGACACCTATGGCCTAGATACCATCTCAACATCCACCGGGATGTCTTTTTACATGGAAATGTTTGAATATGGTATTTTAAACAAAGAACGCTGCGGTGGACTAGATTTACAATTTGGTAACAGTGATGCCGCATTAACCTTCATGCATCGAATGGCTGCAGGAGACAAAGATGAGTTCATACAAGTTGCTTCAAAAGGAATCAGACGAGTGAAAGACTGGTTGATCAAAAAAGGCTGGGGTGACAAACAAATTATTGAAGACTGTGGAATGGAAAGCAAAGGACTTGAATATTCTGAATATGTCACCAAAGAATCACTTGCTCAACAAGGAGGATATGGAATGACATTAAAAGGACCACAGCATGATGAAGCCTGGCTTATTTTCATGGACATGGTAAACAATCAAATCCCCACGTTTCAAGATAAAGCAGAAGCATTGCATTATTTCCCTATGTGGCGAACTTGGTTCGGACTTAATGGATTATGTAAACTTCCATGGAATGATGTAGAACCAGAAAATAACGCTGAAACCGATGAACCTGCGAAAGTTCCTGGACACGTACAAAACTATGTGGATTACCAAAATGGAATGACCGGAGGAAACGTGGATAAAGAAGGATTAATTCTTCAAAGTGAACGAGCATATAATTGGCAACGAGCCATGAACGTATGGATGGGACGAGGAACCCGTAATGATGATTGGATACCATACCGATCAATGGGCCCAGTTACCAAAAAGGAATATGAATCCAGAAAAGACCGGTATGACACTCAATTCGTTGAACAACTTGGATTCACAAAACAAGAAGTCGAAAAAATGAGTATTGAAGAAAAAATACAAAAATTGTATGAGTACCGGCAAAATCGCTATCAAAAACTCATGGATGCAGTGTATTACCGTAGAGGTTGGACACCCAATGGTATTCCCACTCCACAAAAAATGAAACAACTTGGATTTTCAGATAAAAAAATGTTATCAATGCTACAAAAGAAAATAGATCAAGACCAAGAAAAAGGACTGAATTCATGGGGTGGAATATATGGTGATGACGAACAACCACCAACGGATAAGGATCAATATTGGCTTGAATGGTAACCATTTATGAATACACAAAAACAAAAAAGAATCAAAGAAATACTTTCAAAAAAAACCGTAGGGATCGCTGGAGCAGGTGGCCTTGGATCAAACGCAGCAGTAGCCCTTGCCCGATCAGGAATTGGTCAGTTAATCATTGTTGATTTTGATGTCGTTGAAGAAAGTAATCTTAACCGGCAATATTATTTTTTAGATCAACTAGGGATGAAGAAAGTAGATGCATTAACAGAAAATATCCATCGAATAAATCCTCAAATGACTATTGATTCAGTCCAATTGAAACTAGAACAAGGTCAAATGCATACTCCATTTGTTTCTGCAGATATTATCATCGAAGCATTAGATGATGCAAAAACAAAAAAGATATTCATCGAAGAAATCCTTGAAAAACTTCCGAATACTCCAATCGTGGCAGCTTCAGGAGTAGCCGGATATGGGCATAGTGATCGAATCAATACACAACATCTTGGTAATTTACATGTTTGCTATGATGAACAAGCCAAGTCAAGTGAAAAAGATGTACTGCTTGCTCCAAAAGTTTGTTTAATGGCCAACTGGCAAGCAAACATTACTTTAGACCTGCTTCTTGGTGATAACATATGAGCATCACCGTAAATGGAAAAACCATCGAACATATCAAGAAGGAAACCATATCTGATCTTTTGAAACGAATGCATTACACATTTCCACTTATTATTGTAAAAATCAATGGCAAACTCATTAAAAAAAAGGACTACAATGAAACCGTGATTTTAGATAAATCAGAAGTAAAAGTCATCCATCTTATCAGTGGAGGATAGGTTAAAAATAAAGGTGATACCTATCTGTTATATGTACAATTTGTTCCAAACCAAAAAAGGAGAGAGTCAATAAACACTTTATATTACCTGTAAATGCATATTTGCATTGAGGCCTTATGAATTTTAAAAACGCGTTAAAACAGGTTCAAAAAGATTGCGATATAAAAATGGTGAATTCAGGTGTTTTTACAGGTTCTTGGAGCAAAATAGAACATAAAAAAAAGTTAGATAGCTTTTCTCCAATCAATGGAAAAAAACTTGGTACAATTGCCTTAGCAACAAAAAAAGATTACAAGCAAGTAATCGAATCAGCTGAATCTTCTTTTAAAGAATGGAGGAAAATCCCCGGTCCAAGACGTGGAGAAATCATTAAAGAAATCTCTGATGAACTTCTGAAGTACAAGGAATCACTTGGCATTCTTGTTTCACTTGAAGTAGGAAAAACCATTTCAGAAGGACAAGGTGAAGTTCAAGAGATGATCGATATTGGTTATTTTGCAACAGGCTTATCGCGGCAGATTTATGGAAATACTATGGCAAGTGAACGAAAGCATCATCGAATGTATGAACAATACAAGCCATTAGGACCAATTGGAGTGATTACCTCGTTTAATTTCCCAAGTGCTGTGTGGGCATGGAATTCATTTATCGCTGCTGTTGTCGGCGATGTCACCGTGTGGAAACCATCAAGTAAAGCACCACTTACTGCAGTCGCTACCATTAATATCGTTAATAAAGTCCTTAAAAGAAATAATCTTCAACCAATCTTTTTCCTCATAGTTGGGAGAGGACGCGATATTGGAGATGATTTTCTTAATGAACGACGATTCCCATTAATTTCATTTACAGGCTCAGTGAAAACAGGAAGTAAAGTAGGAGAACTCGTCGGTAAAAGACAAGGAAAAACATTACTAGAACTCGGCGGAAATAATGCAGCAATTGTTACTGAAAACTGTGATATTAATAATGCAGTAAACGGAGTAGCATTTGGAGCACTGGCTACGGCTGGACAACGATGTACTTCTACTCGTCGACTAATTTTACATAAAAATATTTATGATACATTTCTTGAAAAGATGAAAAAAGCTTACCAATCAGTACGTATCGGTACTCCACTTGATCCAAACACACTAATTGGCCCGCTTATCGATCAACAATCTGTTGATAATTATCTTAATGCGATTAAAACCGCTCAAAATCAAGGTGGAAAATTAGTCACTGGCGGAAAAATCAAAAAGATCAAAGATTTAGAAAATGGATTCTACGTGGAACCAACGATTATCGAAGCCACAAAAGATATGGACATTGTTAAAGAAGAAACATTTGCACCAATACTTTATGTAATGAAATACAAAACCATTGAAGAAGCATTAACGATTCACAATAATGTACCACAAGGTCTCTCCTCAGCAATTTTTACAAATGACATCAGAGAAGAAGAATACTTCTTATCGGAGAAAGGTTCAGATTGTGGTATTGCAAATGTGAATACGAGTACAGCTGGTGCTGAAATCGGCGGTGCGTTTGGTGGTGAAAAAGACACTGGTGGCGGCCGAGAAAGTGGGAGTGATGCCTGGAAGATTTATGCACATCGACAAACCGTTACCGTGAATTATGGAAAAGACGTGCCACTTGCTCAAGGAGTAAAATTTGACATTGAGGAGTAACGATATTATGATTTGGAATATTGAAAAACCAGATAACAACATGGATAAAATCCTAAGTTATGAAAAAGGATCAGAAAATCAAAAAAAACTCGAACAGGAAATCAAAAAGATCAAAAAAGAACCACTTGAAATACCATTAATCATCAACGGAGAAGAAGTTCTTACTGACAATGTGATGGAGATTCGTTGCCCTCATGATCACAATCTGGTACTTGCAAAAGCACATTTAGCTGGTGAAGAAGAATTAAAGCAAGCAATTAAAGCAGCACTTAACGCCCATAACCAATGGGCAGATGTGAACTGGTATCATCGGCTTGGAATTTTTAAAAATGCGGCAACAATTCTTGAAGGACCGAAACGATTTCGTAATATCGCAGCTATTATGATGAATCAATCAAAAAACACACATGAAGCTGAAATTGATCTTGCTGAACTTGTTGATTTCTGGAATTTTAATGCCTATTTTACCAAACAAATCTATGAGGGACAACCAAATCAGTATCCTGGTGAAATGAATCGATTGGACTGGAGACCACTGGAAGGATTTGTGCTTGCCGTGCCACCATTTAATTTTTATTCTATTGGTGGAAACTTACCAACTGCTCCAGCTATGGTTGGAAACACTACACTTTGGAAACCTGCTCGATCTGTTACCTTTGCTAATTATGAAATCATGAAAGTTCTTCAACAAGCAGGTCTACCTAAAGGAGTGATTAATTTTGTTCCATTTTCAAGTAAACATGCGGATGTTGTCTTAAAACATCCCTCTTTTGCGGGTCTTCATTTTACTGGTAGTTACCAAACATTGACTACGATTTGGAAGACCATTGGAGAAAATATTACCAAATATCGGAATTTTCCACGAATCATTGGTGAAACGGGTGGTAAGGATTTCATTTTCATGCATCATACCGCTGATGTTGAAAAAACCGCTGATCGAATCATTCATGGTGCTTTTGGTTATCAGGGACAAAAATGTTCCGCGGCATCCCGAGCTTACATTCCACAAAGCAAATGGGAACAAGTGAAAAATATCATTGTTGAAAAGGCAAACGAGTTAACTCAAGGTTCTGTTGAAAAATTTGATAATTTTCTTGGTGCAGTGATTGATGAGGAAGCATTTACAAAAATCACAGGCTACATTGATGAAGCGAAAGAATCAAAGGAGTACACGATTCTATCTGGTGGAGAGTATGATAAAAGTAAAGGATGGTTCATTGAACCAACTATTGTGCAAACCACGAATCCAACAGGTAAACTAATGACTGAAGAAATCTTTGGACCAGTGATCACTATTTATGTATATAGTGATGATCAATTTGAAGAAACACTCAAACTTTGTGATGAATCAACTCCATACGGCTTAACTGGTTCAATCATGGCTCAAGATCGCTATGCGATTGTAAAAGCAGAAAACATGCTTAGATACACTGCAGGAAACTTTTACATTAATGATAAACCAACAGGCGCAGTTGTTTCTCGACAACCATTTGGTGGAGCACGCAATTCAGGGACTAACGATAAAGCTGGATCTTACATTAACTTACTTCGCTGGTTATCACCAAGAAATATTAAGGAAACACAAGTACTTCCTACTGATTGGGATTAAAAAAAATCCCTCTCTATTTTTTATTTTTTCACCAGGGTTTCATTACGCTTTGTAATTCTTCAAGTTCCTCTTCTTCAATATCAATGACTTCTGATTCAACGCTGAAAAACTGATCAGATCGAACTGGAAAATAGATACTAAAAAACAAAAGTGTAATCCCAATGAGAATACAAGAAATCGTAGGAATTAATCCACTTGCAAAAAAATACAAGAGGAATCCAGTCAAAAGAATGCTAAACATACTTGCTAAAAGAGCAGTGATAAGATAGCGTTGCTTAATTTTTACGTATACATTTACATCAATAGGTTTATCCTCATCCAAATTCATACCCAACCACGATATGATTATAACACGTATTGTTTTTTATAATTTATCGTTTAAAATTTTTGAAGAATTAAAAAAGAAATAAGGTTAAAACGTAGAGGAAACAAGGGATAAAAGTGAAAACATTACGGCATAAATAAAATAGGTTGCATACATCACGGTCCACGCAGAAGTGTTTTCAAAAAATCTGCTAGATCTTTGTTGATTTACTAATAATCTAAAAATATAAAAACCAGGTATCGCAAGAAACGTTAATGCCCAGTATTCCACCGGTAAAAATCCAGCATCAATCGCAGCTGGAATGAGTAAGAATGGGAAGAACAAAAAAGGAAAACTAAACACTGCTGCTTTTTTTACTCCGAACGTGTTTACTAACGTGTGCGTCCCTGTTTTTTTATCTGCAGTACTATCCGTTATATCCTTAGTAATCGATCCACCAAACAAAAACAAAGCAGCAATTCCAGCAATAATTAAAGCCACTGGTTGAAACACTGACCCAAATACACTCCACGAGGCAAGAATGCCCAAAAAGCCTCGTGGAATTGCAATCCAGAGTTGATTAAAAAATAATTTGTCTTTCATCCTTGGAAACAATGAATAGGTAACCGTGAAAACGGTAATCGCAAGGATTAATATGAAAAAATTAAGATGAACAAAACTAGCTAATCCAATGGCTACTGCATAAAGGGCAACTGCAACATTTTTAGCTTGTTTCACTGAAAGAATCCCACGGGGAATCGGTCGATATGGTTTACAAATTGAATCTGTACGGTAATCAGTTGCTTGATTTAATGCATTAGACGCTCCATTTAAAATCGCTAATGAAAGACTACCCGGTATGATCAGTAAGAAAAAAACATTGAAGAGCTGTTGACTGGTTTGTTGATAATAGAAACTCGCAATCATAATACTTATAGAAACAATTAAGGGGGCAACTAAGGTGAACGGTCGAATTAATGAAAAAAACGCATGGATTTGATCAATTTTATGGTCACTTGTTTTCATCTACCTCACAAGTACCATGTTTGGTTTCACACGGTTTATATACATTATTTGACAGTTGTTATCAAAAGATTGCATCGTTTTTTTTAAGTGATGCAGTATTTTTTTGTATGATAACATCATATCAGATATCAATTAGGATGATAGTATGGAAACATTTAGAGGATTCATCGCCGTTGAAGTACCCGTTACCGATCAAATCATTCAATTCCAACAAGACATTAGAAAAACTGATGCTAATGTGAAACTCGTTGAACCTGAAAACATTCATATCACGTTAAAATTCCTGGGAGACATGCCCGTTAAACAAATTGATGCAATTGAATCAATTATGAAAAGAGCAGTATCATCAGCTCAAAAACACACAATAACACTTGAAAGCACAGGAGTCTTTCCAAGTGAAAACTACATCAAAGTCATCTGGATCGGAATAAAAGGATCAGAAAAGATCTCCGAAATTGCAGATATTCTAAATCAACACTGTACTCAGATTGGGGTAAAAAAAGATAAAAGAGGATTTTCCGCTCATTTAACCATTGGTCGAATGAAAAGTGCTCATGGAAAAGAACAAATCATAGATATTCTAAGAAAATATGAAAATACATTATTTGCTGAAATCCCGGTAAATGAAATTCTTCTTAAAAAAAGCACGTTAACTCCAAAAGGACCAATCTATGAAACCCTTTCAACAATTCCACTATATGAATAAAAGGAGTGGGTCATTGCGTTTGAATGGTTACTCGTATTAGCACTATCACAATTCTTGCTTTTTTTCATCTTTACTATTTTTATTCTCCCAAAAAAATATCTTAAACAATCAATACAACAAACCGTTCTTAATGCATATCACTTACGATTTTCACTTATCCTCATAATCGGTGTTGTCCTCATTCATCTCATCGAAGTAAACGTTTTAGATGCAATCACCTCAGCACTTATGAAGCCTGATTTCACAGCAATGATAACATTATTAGAATATGATATCGTCGCAGGATTTTCTTTATTATGGACACCTGCTAGCATTCTTTTCTTCGTGTTCATCTACATTATTCTGTATCCATTTACCCTTTGGTATACACCACTTTATTCAATTATAACAATTCAAAAAAAGGCATTAAAAACACTAGCATTTTCACTTCTTTTCCTTTATTTATTTGCGCTCCCATTCTATCTATTCTTCCCTGTCACAAACGTGTATACTCATTATAATCTTCCATCCGCTTTAAACACGGTTATTCCTCAAATTGAAACTTTTTTTTACACGACCACAACCCAAAACAATTGCTTTCCATCACTTCACACCGCAATGAGCATCATTATCACAAGAACTATCTTTATCACAGAAAACAAACGATTTCAATACCTCGGATTATTTATGATGGTAACCGTTATTATATCTGTGCTGTATTTATCCATTCATTGGATAGTCGATGTCATCGGGGGAATCATTGTTGCCCTCCTTGCGTTATATTTATCTGAAAAAACAATCAACTGGATGAACCATCATGAATCGACCTAACATCATCGAACGACAAGTACTAAAAAAAATTACTCCTGCAAAAAAAGATCGGATGAAATTAGAAAAAACTATTACAGCACTCATCAAAAAAGTGAATGAAAACCTGATAAAACATCAACAAAAAGCATCAATTGAACTTGTGGGAAGTACTGCAAAAGATACCTATTTGAAAGATAACCTAGACATTGATTTATTCATTATTTATCCACCTATAGAACCTGAAGAAAAAATTGCTCAAACAACACTTCAAATCGGAAGGAACATACTTAATGACACTGAAGAATGCTATGCTGAACATCCTTACATCCGAGGTGACTTTTTAGGATTCAAAGCTGAACTTGTTCCATGTTACCAGATCACTGATGCATCAGAAAAAATTTCAGCAGTAGACCGAACACCATTACATACTAAATATGTGAAAAAACATCTAGAAGAAAAACAAAAACAAGACGTCCGGTTATTAAAACAATTCCTTACAGGTGTTGGTTGTTATGGAGCTGAAGCTGAAATCCAAGGATTCTCCGGATATCTTTGTGAACTGCTGATCATCAAATTTCACAGTTTTCATAATCTTTTAAGTCATGTTAAAAAATGGAAAAAAGGCATAAAAATCACGTTAACAGATCATCCAATACCTGATTTTAAAGACCCATTAGTTTTCATTGATCCCGTTGACAAAGACCGAAATGTTGCTGCAGCAGTCGTTCTTCAAACATTTCAACGATTCATTACCGCAAGTAATGATTATTTACATCAACCAAAAGAAACATTCTTTTTTCCAAAACAAACAAAACCATGGTCCCTACACCAGATTAAAAAAACGTTAAATAAGCAAGAAGCAACGTATATTGGCATCAAATTTGAAAAACCAAAAATTATCAAGGAAAACTTGTATCCTCAAATCCGAAAAGCATGTACGGCCATACAAAAACAAAGCACAGAAGAAGAATTCAGTATTTACGACATCCGTTTTTATATTGATAACAAATCAAACCTAATTTATATCATCATTAAAACAAGTGAAAAACCACTTTCAGAAACCTTTACACACAGAGGACCACCAATAAAACTCAAAAAAAACACAAAAGAATTCATTGAAAAATGGAAAGATAATCCTGCAACAGTAAAACCACCAGTTCAACAAAATGGCAGAACTTTTGTAGCTGTTAAAAGAGAATATCGTTATCTTAAAAACTATTTACAAGATAACTTACCATTGTTTAGTCTCGGCAAACACCTAGACGCCATTGTTTCTAACAAATATGAAATATTATCTTTAAACGAGTTAATCAAACCAGACCTACAAATGTTTTGGACCTCATATTTAAAAGATAAAAAACCGTGGGAGCAATAAAAAAAAATAGAATAAAAAGCATGGGGGAAATACCGATTTGAAAAAGAAAATATCCTACAAAACCATAGGCATCTACACCAAAGATTTCAGATTATATCATGATCTAGTCCAAGCATTAAAA
>JAGXLH010000084.1 GCA_018334795.1 Thermoplasmatota archaeon | reverse complement strand
GTATGGAATCGAAAAAAAAGATGCTATTACTTGGAAATGTCATAGCTGTTTTTGCAACAATCATTGTAAATGCACTCGCAAATATCATACCTATTGGAGGTAATTTCACGGGTGATATTTCAGATAATATACAAAATTTATTTGTTCCAGCAGGATTAACCTTTGCGATTTGGGGTGTGATTTATGTGCTTATTCTCTTATTTGCTGGTTATCAACTCGCACAACTTTTTGGGAAAATAGATGTAAAAAGTGATTATCTAGATAAGATTAGTTTTTGGTTTATCCTTGCTGCTATAGGTAACATTGTGTGGATTTTTCTTTGGCATTATGAACAAATCGTCTTATCCCTGATTCCAATTCTTGTATTGTTCATTTCACTTCTTATGGCTTACGTTCGATTAGACATTGGAAATAGTGATGCTTCTAAAAAAGAACGGTATTTCGTTCATCTTCCAATCAGTGTTTATTTTGGATGGTTGACGGTTGCAGTTATTGCTAATGTTACTGCGGTTTTAGTAACTCTTGGAGTTGGAGACTTGTTTCTTGGTGAAGTGGTGTGGACCGTTCTTGTGATTGTTGTTGCATTGATTCTTACATTGTTAGTCATTTATCAAAAACATGATATTGGGTATAGCCTAGTGATAATTTGGGCTTTACTTGGGATTATCATTAAGCAGTATGGATCTTATGAAATGATTGTGCTAACTGCAGGTATCAGCATAGCAGTCATTGCTGCTTTTATGTTATTTCAAATTGTTCAACGTAAAAAGATAATCTAAGCCTAAGTGGTAAACCGTGTAGTGAACATAAACGAAAATATTAACAATGGTTAAAAAATAAAGAGCATGGTGCTAAGGTATGGTAACTGATGAAGAATTACGGCAAAAAGCAGAAAAAAGAGCTTCAGAAAAAGTTGATTTTCTTGTCCATTTCACTATTTATATTTGTGTGAATGCATTACTTATTGCTCTTTGGTATTTTAATGGTGAGTGGGATGGTTCACTGGAGGAGAAGGAACATTTCCTTGGTTTATATTTCCGATGTTAGGATGGGGAATTGGAATCACAGCTCATTTCTTTGGAGCCTTTGCTGAACCAAATTTAAAAGATAGATTCACTGAAAAAGAATATTAACGATTGAAGAGAAAATAATTCTCTTCACCTCATTTTTTTACATTGGTATGAACAACCGAAAGATCATGATGCTAAATGAAATAAGAATGAAAAGAATCGGAAATAGGGGAATTTCTAATTGATGTTCATGATCTGTTTCAGTCATCATAATCGTTAAAACTATGACTTATGTTTTATAGTCAATGAAGATGTTTGGAGTTTACCAAACATTTCATCTAAAATATTGAAAAGAAAAGATTGTGGAAAAGCAAAACAATTATTGTTTCACAAGTTTTTCAACTTCATCCATCACGCTTTTTCGAACGTTTTCAGGAGTGAATTCTTCTAAATGACCGGGTACTTTCACCAACGGAATTCCCTCATCTTTTAAGTATTCAATAGCTGGAAGTGCTTTTTTCTTAAACTCCTGTAATCGAGATTTGATTTTTTCTTCAGTATCATCAGATCGTTGAATCACATCAACACCACATTTCTCACATTTCCCATTTTTTGGTGGTTTATACGTTAAATGATACACTTTCCCACATTTCGGACAAATACGACGTTGCACGGTTCGTTTGATGATGCGTTCATCACTGTTATCAACAAGAACCATAAAATCAAGAGAAACATCTTTTTCAGAAACAAGGTTGAGTAAAAATTTTGCTTGATCAAGTGTTCGTGGATACCCATCAAGGATTTGATTTTTGTAGTCTTTCTCCGCAAATTTTGATTCAAACAAGGCATTAACAATGTAATCGGGACCAAACAAACCTCGTTCAACAAAATATTTAGCTTTAAGGCCTAATAACACATCATTATCTTCAGTTCCAATTTCATTAGCAATAGTTTCATCAGCTAAGAAACGATTCTGTTTTTCATCCCAAAATTGTGAGAGATCTTCATCATAATCGATCTTATCAAAAATCCCAAGATAGTGACGGAAAATATCACCAGTTGACAGTTGTTCTAAATCAAATTCTTCTACTAACACATCTATGCGAGGTTGTTTTCCTGCACCACTTTTTCCAGTAACAATCACATTTTGAACATTATCTAAATCTATTGAGGTCATGGACGACTGGTAATCTGATAATTGTATTTAAATCGTTGCTAACAAAAAGGGGCTTTTATAATAGGTCATCAATGAGAATTGGATAGATTTATCTCGATTTTATCAAAACTAACTTAGATTGGGAAATACAGTAAATAAAGTTAGTTTTTCCCGATAGCGTATTAGTAAAGGAGATTGAAAGAACGGAGCCATTAAAGAGTAATTGATTTATTTATTCAAATATTAATCACATAAAATAGCCTAATAAATTTATGTTTTGGGCCATTCAAAATGAGTATTTTTAAAAAAATCAAATTCAATGCCATCCCAATCATTGTAATCAACCTTACCATTGTTTCCATCTGAATAATCTAGGACACTGTATGTATATCTATAGTTCATGATACTTTTATAATTTCTAAAATAGTAGAAATCAAAATACTTTGGTTTTATCGCAGCATGATTATCATTTCCTCCAAAATCATCTGGTAATAAACCAAGTGTATGACCCAGTTCGTGCATACAACCACAAGTGATAAGCCATCCTCGATCTAAGAATAACTGATTTTTTGTAAGCACATCTACTGAAATGCAGAAACTATTAAGATGAGCCCACCCCATAAATGCAAAACCATTACCTGGCCCTTGATCAAAAAGAAGACCATAATGAAAAATATTTTTACGAGGATTATTCAAATCGTTATGTAAAAAATAATCCCAATAAATATCCACAAGATCACTAAAATCAAAATCTTGCATATTAGGTATCTCTTCTCCCCCCATGCAACTATCTTGATCTACATGCAAAGAAATATTCTGTTCAGCAAAACTCTCCATCATCATAAGAATATATTCTTTAGGTAATGTATTGAACGTGTTTTCATGCTGTGATGGCATATGATCTAATTCAAGAAAAATATCTTTACGAAAAGGATCAGCACCCCATGCATATGCATAACATTCTTCAATATTGTTTAGTGCGTCGCCATCTGGATCAAGGAATTCATGAGTATCTTTAGAAAAACAGTCATAACCAAATTCCTTTTCCCACCAATCAGGAACCCCATCCATATCCGCATCATTTCCATCTAAAATAATCAACGAATCGTTATATCCATGTACCTCTGTTTTCGTAAATTTATTACTGACAACCCAGTCTGGTGCGTTATGTTCAAATCTTGTGGTACTCCAAGGGTAATAAGTTAATGTGCCAAAATCCTTTTGAAGAACATCTGGGAAACGAAATCCCTTTGAAAACCAAGGTCCATATTTTGAACCCCAATAATTATTCTCAGCGACAATATTGGAATTAGTCGGATGAATGGAATCAATGAAATTCCCATACAAATTTGATTCATTTATGCTACAATTACTATTTGTGATATGAATCCCATGTCTCAAATTATTCAGAATATTACATCGTTGTATAAAAATATCATCTGAATTATTATGTATCCAAAAAGTATAATGAGTATTGTTTTCAACATTACATCTCTGAAAAAGAATGTCGGATGAATTAACTAATTTAAATCCTGCTCCACTATGCATAATATTACAATTTTTCACAAAAACATCCCTTGAATTATAAAAAGAGATTCCACGTCCATTATCATTGTTATCACAACTTGCAGAATTAATAATAGTGATATTTGATGAAAAGTTTGAAAATACCGCAACGCCATTTTCATGTAAGAATACTTGATCAATTTTCACTAGATTTGATTGATGAATAGTAATACCAATACCACTATGACAACACTCAGAATTCTCAATGAAAATATTTGAACTATTTTCTAGGATAATGCTATTGCCCGTAGTATGCACAATACAATTATCAATGATTGTTTCCATTGAATTCTTTAATAAAATTCCATTTCTTGCACGATAGAGCATGCAATTGGAAATTAATACATTAGATGAATGAATTTGAATGGCATTATCCTGCTTGAAACCACCGGCATTTTTTATTGTAAAATCTGAAAATACGACATTATTTGATATAATGTTGATTATATCTTTTTCACAACCACCATCAATTATCGTTTTATTCTTATCTTTACCTTTTATTTCGATTGATTTGTTAATGAAAATATTTTCATAATAAATTCCATTATAAACAAAAACTGTATTGCCTTGACTTGCATCATCTATGGCACCTTGAATATTTGAATAGTTACCAGGTCCAGTTCCCCCAACATAAAGGATATTACCAGAACTTAAAACTTGAACTTCAATGTTATCATATTGACTATTGATACTTGGAAGAAATCCTATTCCAATCAATAATAAAGTAATCAGCATAACACATATCTTTTGAAATTTTGCCCCTATCATATTATGCCTCCCATTAAAGGTCACTACAAATTATATATGATGTTTATAATTAAATGTTTGGATAATAAATGTTAAATTATATTTAAAATCACTCATGAAACTAAAAATAATCTGCCTTATGAAACTTAAGATTATGAATGCTCAACCGGGGTTTCATAAAAGACATAAGTTCCTTTTACCATTCCTTTTTTTTCATAGACTTGTTGGGCACTTGTATTACTTTTATGAACATATAATCTCAGAAGAGGGATATTTTGTTTTTTAGCTTGTTTTCTTATTTGATTAAACAATGCGGTAAAGACACCTTGTTCTCTGTATTTTTCATCTACATACACACTTTGTATCCACCAAATATCGTTGTTTCTCCAGTCGCTCCATTCAAAGGTGATCATTAGTTGACCAATGAGGGCATCGTTTTCTTCTGCTACAAGATAAAAACCTTTTTCAGGATGAGAAAAAAGAGTTTGAACTCCTTGTTTGGCAATAAGAGGATCAAGTCTTTCACCTTCGGATTCCCTTGCCAACAATATATTATTTTCAATGATTGCGGATGCATCCTTTGTTGTCGCATGTCTTATTTGCATATGTAAGTGTATATGTAGTTACCTATATGAAAATAATGAAAAAAGAAAGTGATAATTTTTAGATATAATTAAAGTATGTTTCACTCACTATAGATTAATGGAAGGAGTACTTTATTTTTTACATCCTCACTTGTTTCTTTGTCTTTTAGAAGTTCAACAAGTTTTAAAGCAAACAACATTGTTGTTGCTGGTCCTTTACTGGTAACAATTGTGTCATCGACGACAACAAGATCATCCTGGATGATTCCTCTGCCCTTTTTGATTTCTTCTTCCATGCCTGGATAAATCGTTGCTTTTTTGTTTTCTAATATTCCTGCAGTTGCAAGCACGCTGGGTGATGCACAAATCGCGGCAACGATTTTTTTCTTTTCATAAGATTCTTTTATCATGGAAAGAACTGTTTTGTTTTTTTGTAAATTCTGAAATCCAGGTGCACCACCAGGAAGAATTAGTGCGTCTAACTCATCAATGTTAACCTCATCAAGAAGTTTATCAGTTGCAATGGTTACCTCATGAGCTCCAGTTACCTCTTTTCCTTCAACACCAATCATACTTGTGTTTATGTTTGCTCTTCGTAAAAGATCTACGATAGTTAATCCTTCAACTTCTTCAAATCCTGGTGCAAATAATACTGCTGTATTTACCATTCAATATCACCTTTACATAATATTTTACTTATTATGAGGGATGGGACTACATAACGTTTATCATAAAATAAGTGGAAAACATGTTAGTAATATATTTTGAGTTTTTTTCACTCTCTAGTTTTTTTAGATTTAGCTTGAAGTTTTCTTTTTTAATAGATATTTAATGATGAAAAAAACTAGAATTGCTGAGAGAACACCAGCGGGAAATCCAATGAATATTGAAAAAAATTGTGGCTGAAAGAAACTCAGTCACAGCAATTGTTACAATGATTAAGATAAGTAACGAGATGAATAGTGAACCAATGAGAATGCTTATTTGATTCATTATGAAAAAAGAAGAAAAGAAAGGAAAAAAAGTTTTGGGTTAAAATAAAATGTTTTGTTTAATTATTTACATTAAACCCAATAACTAATCCTGCGACGAGCACAAGACCAAGTTGGTTTGGTTCGCTCATGTATAAGAGTTGGCCAGCACGAAATTCAACATTTTTTAGTCCAAGAGCAAGTCCCTTATCTTTAAAGATGATGCCGGGTTCATAATATGCAAGAGCAACTGCTTTTGCTTGTGTTTTCAACCCGACTTCTTGTGGATTGAAGATGTATCCAGCAATAAAGGCTGCACCGAGGAGATTTTGACTTTCTGCATCAGGTGATTCTTCAACTGCCACTGGTTCAGTGCCTTGTTGGGCAACTGCTAATGGCATGGTTGCAATGAGAAGAATGCTGATGAGTCCAGTTAAAACTTTTTTATTCATATTTTTCTCTACCTCATTGTATTTTTTTTATTATAAGTTGTTTTCATGTTTTAATAACTTTTCCATTAATTTTATATAAATAAAAATTTAAAAATCTGTTACTACCTAAAAATTTAATAAAAAAGTGCCTATCTTCTCTTAGAATGGTTTGTTAAGATCATGATTGGATCCTATGTATTACTTATAGAACTTTCTGAAAAAAATTACATACAGATTGGAAAACTTGGAAACATTGAATTCCCTGCTTCTTGGTACGTCTATGTTGGATCAGCTATGAATACTATTGAAAAAAGAGTGAATCGTCATTTTACCATGCAAAAAAAATTTCATTGGCATATTGATTATTTCTTAAAAAAAGCAGTATTAAAAGAAGCATATTATAAGGAAGGCAGCAAACGAGAAGAATGTGATATTGCCCAATTATTCGCCCATTCTTTTCAAT
>JAGXLH010000011.1 GCA_018334795.1 Thermoplasmatota archaeon | reverse complement strand
AGAAAACGTTTCATCACCTTTTTTTCTTTGGCTATTTTTAAATCCACCATGGTTTCCGAAGCAGCAGAAACAAGTTCTCTTAATCCAAACTCATCAGTGTACCCTGTATCAAATAATTCAACAATCTTATTTTGAATCTCATAATGTAAATATTCTTCATCAACGAAATATCTCTTGGTTGGGCCAGGTCCACCAACAAAAATTCCTTTGATGTCTTTTTCAGCAAGTAAAATATCACTTGCTTTATCTCCACATTTCTGAAACCATTCATGAGCTGCAATTTCAGTTAATCGTTCAAAACGACGTTGAGACTGACCTCCCTTCCCATGTTTTCCAGGAACTTGAGACGTCATATATTTAAGTAAATCAACCCGATTTCCTCGAAGGATTCCCACAGTACATTCCCGTCTATCGATGAGGAATAACCCATAGACTTCCTTTTCAGCAAGCATGTTTTCAATTGGTTCTAAATAAAAATTCGAATCACATCGATACAAAAATGTTTGAATTTCAAGAGGCGGCTCAATAACATAAGCCACCATATTTGTTTGATCAGCTCCTGTACTTTTATGACCAACAAAAAAAACCAAACCGTTTTCAGGTAGCTGTTTGAAATTTTTTAAGCGACTCATGATAGATTCAATCGCAGACAACACATTTTTTCGTGTTTGCTTTGATTTAATATTCTGAGATTCAGAAAGCTCATTTTTCAAATAAGACGTAACATCAGAAATTTGTTTCGTTGGAGGAATATACAAAGAAATTAATTCGGTATGTCGTCCTTTACATTCCCGTAATTCTTCTAATTGTCGTTTCAAATCATATTTTTGTCGTTGGGTTAACTCTGCCATGTTTTTTTCTCCTGCTCACATAACAAATTCATTTTCAATTAATTTTGAATAGATAATCAAACTGGATAATAAAACAATCCATCTCATAAAATAGTATCTATGACAAAGGATAGAAAACCTTTGGTTACATCAAACAAGGATTTGTTCTCCATCTTCTGGAACAAAAACTTCAGCAAATTCTTCTAAAGGTGCCTTTAATGCTTCACGAGCATCACTATGCATTAATATAATTTTTTCAGGATTACATTTCTTTGCAAAATCAACTAACTGATTATGACCTGCATGACCTGAAAAATCAAAATATTCAACTTCGCAAGCAACATTTTCTTTTACACCATAAAAATCAAGTCGCCCCTCATCAATTAATAAACGACTATTCGTTCCCTCTACTTGATATCCTGTGAGAAGCACTGCATTTTTTGGATTATCTTTTAACTTATTCATATAATGAAGGACAGGACCACCATCCATCATTCCACTCGATGTAATTATCACATCAGCATTTAACGCCAGTTCCCGACCATGATCTGAATGAACAAAATTCATTTGATTCAATGCTTTCTTCAATTTCCCCGGATTACGAAGGAATTCACTATATTTCAAAAAGATTTTTGATACCTTTCTTCCCATACCATCATACCAAATATTTAATCCCATCTTTCTAAGAATCATCGCTAGTTCCTGTGATCGAGAAACAGCAAAAGCAGGAAGAACTACTTTTCCACCCCGACCAATTACTTCCTCAACTTTATCTTTAAACTCTTTTTCAAGTTCATCTCTGGGTTTAGGATGATTCCGGCCAGCATATGTTCCCTCCAAACAGAGGACATCACAATTCACCGGTTTTGTTCCCTTTACCAGATGAGTATCAATAGTATTAAAATCACCTGTGAATAAAAATCGTTTTGAAGCAACGAGTTCAATCATAAGAGATCCTGGAATATGTCCTGCGGAATGAAAACGAACTAAAATATCATTGATTTGTTGTTTTTGACCCGGTTTCACTGCTTGCACACTATGTTTAGCTCTTCTGATTTCACCCATGCCATACGGTTTAGCATATCCTTCAAATCCAGCAATTTTAATGGAATCTTTATGTAAAAGATTACTAATCACACCAGTTAACTCAGTTGTAAGAATCGGAAGAGTATCCTCCTCACACAGTAAGGGGGTCATCCCTGAATGATCTAGATGAGAATGAGAAAGAAACATGGTATCCACTGGAGGTGCGGGCATTGGAAATTCTGGTGGCTTGCTTGGAGTCATCCCATAATCAAAAAGGAACTGATGCCCATGCGTTTTAAGTAGCATGGCAAGGCTACCGACTTTGCTGCTACCACCAAGAAAGCGTATTTGTAAATCGTCGTCCATGAATGTATCACGCCGGGAAAGGAGGAAGAGGTAAATTAATGTTTGGTACCTATTTTTTCATCTTTTTTTACAGGATGAACCGTGAGAATCGACCCCTCTTTGTTATCAATTGTTACCTTTGTACCGACTGGAATGAAAGTATCAGATTTTGCATTCCATAGTTCACCTCTAAACCGAACATATCCATTTTTACCCGGAGAAATAGAATCAATGGTTTCTGCGGTTTCTCCCTCAAATAATCCAATCGCATTTCTTTTCTTTCGGATTTCCAATACTTTATATATTAAAAATATGAAAAATCCTGCAAATAATCCTACCAATACTAGTAATACTAGTATAATTGTATCTATCCAAGCCGTATTTATCACCCATTCACGTGTCGCATATGTTGGAACAAGAAACACTGCTCCAATAAATAAAGATATAACCCCTCCAATCCCAACCACTCCAAAACCAGGGATTACAAAAAGTTCTAAAAGAAGAAGAATGCCACCAATCACTAAGAAAAGAAGACTGATTTCTGAAATAGCAAAACCAGATCCTGCAAGAGATAAAACAATTGCGATTACTCCAAAAACTTCAGCTCCAAAACCAGGAGCTGAAATACCAAAAATTAATGCAAAAATCCCTAACATCAATAAAATCGAAGTCAACAAAGGATTAGAGATAAAACTTAAAAATTGTATTTGCAAAGGAATATCATACTGTTCAATTGTTGCATCACTTAACGAAACGGTAACATTACCATCTCGTAATTCGATTGTTTCCCCATCGAGTTGCTCAAGCAACGAGGCAACATCTTCTGCAACATATTCAACGACACCTAAACGCAATGCATCAGTTGCATTCACATTGCGATTTTTGGTAATGAACTCTTTTGCAAGCGTTTGATTTCGATGGAATTTATTTGCACGTTCTTGCATCCAACTTACTAAGGCATTGATCGTTTTCGTATCATTAATTAACTCTGTTCCCGTCGCGGTTACTTGCACAGGTTGACAAGATCCAATCACACTAAACTTTGACATCACTGCAACGTGAGAGCTCATTAGAATAAACGTTCCAGCAGACCACGCAGACGCACCCTCCGGATATACAAAACCAGCTACGGGTATGGAACTTGCTGCAATACGTTCCTCAATTCGAAATGTTTGATCTAGCCCCCCACCTGGCGTTTCCAACAGTAAAACTATGAGTTCAGCATTACTTTTTTCAGCTGAATCAAATGAATCCGTTATTATTTCTACCGTGGATTCATCGATAGTGCCAGTTATTTCTACAAGCAAAACATTGTTACTTTCTGCTCCATGCACTAGTGGTTGAAAAAAAAAGATGAAAAAAAGAAAAAAGAATATGATTACTCGCTTACTCATTTTTTCTCCGTATTAACTGCTTTAGCAATTCCTGCTACCCTTCCCATATCTCCCCCAGGAACAATAATAAGATTACCTTCTCGGGAGATTTCAGATAAGGTTTGCAGTTCACGTAACCGTAATGCCATTGGTGTTTTTTCATATAACTTCGCTGCATCCGTCATCTTTTTTGATGCTTGAAATTCACCATCAGCAATAATGATTCTAGATCGTTTTTCTCGTTCAGCTTCTGCTTGTTTTGCAATAGCTCGAAGCATTTCATCAGGAATTGAAACATCCCGTATAGTGACAGCAGATACTTTTACACCCCAGGGATCTGTTGCATCATCTATTCTTTTTTGTAGACTTTTATTCAGTTCTTCTCTATTGGAAAGGAGTTCATCTAAATCCTGTCTTCCTAAGACATCTCTTAAAGTCGTTTGCGCTTGAAGTCCTGTAGCAATATCATATCGTTGAACCTCTACTACTGCTTTTTGAGCGTCAATAACTCTAAAATAAACTACTGCATCAACATCAACAGTGACATTATCCTCAGTGATCACTCTTTGTTTGGGAACATCAATAACTCGAGTTCGAAGATCGAGTTTTATGATTGAATCAATGACAGGAATGATAAACACAAGTCCCGGTCCTTTAATTCCTTGTAACCGGCCTAATCGGAAAATAACGATTCGTTGATACTCCGCCATTATCTTAATTGATGAGGCTAACACCAGCATTAAAAACAAAAGTACTACAAACAAGATAGGGATTAACATGGGAATTCCTCTCACACAAAGAGAACATATTTGTTTTTAAATGTTTGCAAATATTCATCCGAAGATCTAACAATAATAATTTATAGAATAATGAATATATATTTTAATTAGATTCGTATGAGAATAAAGGCAATCGTCATTTTATTCGCAGTTTTCATTCTACTCTCACCACAATTAACTGCTATGACCAATGAACCAATGGAAAATAAACAAAAAATTGAGTATAATCAGCAGCATTTCAAAGATTTGAAAATTAATAATTCATCTATTAATCTTACCTTAAATCAGGTAAACTCAATTAAAAAAAATACTCAATTATTTTACCAAAACCAGTCATTCTCAATTACACCAAAAGAAATAGAATTTCAGAACACAGATCAAACTAGTATTACATTTAATGATGCAACAGTATTCAATCAACCCGGCCTACCATTAATCCCCATGAAAACAATGATACTTACGCTTCCAAAAAACATATCTATTCAACAAATCGATATTACGGATTACACTCTTAAAAAAAGTTCAAAACAGTTAACATTTCAACAAACACCGAAACCACATTTCTGGAGTATAAATGAAACACCTTTAGAACAACATGCAAATGACATTATTCAAGAATCCGTTATTGAAGCGAAAAAACAAACCCTATATCCTGGATCATCACATTCCTACACTCTTGGGAAAAACAGCACGCACACCAAAGCTATCATTCATCTTTTTCCAATTCAGTATCAATTTGATACCAAAGAAACATTTTTGATTACTAACGGAACAATAACCATCTCCTATACAAAAACTGATAACCAAAAATCTGAACCGTTAACCTTACAACAAGCTGAAAATATTATCATTACCCATCCATCCTTTTACGTTCAAGCTAAAAAATTACAAAGATTCCATAGAGATCAAGGGACAGAAACAGAATTAGTTACTACCAATTGGATCAAATCAAATTATGAACCCTCCGAGTATCCTCCAGTCATGGGGTACAAGGATTTTTCATTTAGGGATCGAATTCGAAAATATGATGATGAGTTAGCTCGAAAAATCATTTCGTTTTTACAAAGCCAATCCACTAACACAGATCTTCAATTTATCACCTTATTTGGAAATGCATTACATGTCCCACCAAGCTATTATTTTGGTTACAATTACTACCCAGTTCCAACGGATTTCTATTACAGTTCACCAGATTTGGACCTGATACCAAACTATCGAATAGGAAGGCTTCCGGTTCATAATATCTTGGAAGCAACCAGAACCGTGAATAAAATCATCAACTGGAATCCAACCGATACTCAAATGGATAACGTCGCCATTGCAGGAGGAATACCATTTCATTCATCTTTTTTCATTGGAGAGCTCATCACTGTTGACTCAGTAAATCGAGGGTTCTTTGATGGATTAAACCTAGATAAATTCTATAGAACTGATGAACGATTTGAAAACACTGACATCACTTCAGCATTACAGAACGACTATGGATTGCTCTATATGATTAGTCACGGGAATGCCAACTTGGTTGTTGCAGAAGAAGGACGGATTTCAGCAAGAAACCTCATACACATGCCAAAAAATGATAATGCACCAATCTTCAGCTGCATTGCTTGCAGTAGCGGATCATATGACACTCATCTTATAAAGCAGGGATTCCTCTCAATGGATAAAACCTCATTCGGAGAAGGAATGGTAGTATCCAAAGGAGGAGGTATCGCATACATTGGCGGATCCCGAACAAATAATGGTTATCCTATTCTCACCTTGAATAATGGACGAGTGAAAATCGTAAAAGAAACCTATATGGCCGGATTATTAACCTATGTCAATCAAGCCTACAAAAATAATGTAGATAACTTAGGAGATCTCACCTTTTTTGCTTATGAAACCTATCTAGAAAACAATGATCTTACTGATTACTGGAATCAATATCACTATTTTGATTTCGTTCTTCTCGGCGATCCAGCATTGCAACTCCCAGAACGATCATTTACAGAAGAATCGTATCAACAACCAGAAACAATCGCAGATGAACCAGTGGGATTCAGTCCATATTCCTCAGCCTCAGATGATTATAATGGAACTATTGCAATTCAGGCAATTGATGAAAAATTAAGATATGAAAGCAACACAGATTCTCCATTTATCAATTTTAAACAAATTGAAACCGGTCATTATCAAAACGTAAAAGTGAACACTTCAACTCATGCAACTTCACAAAACACTGCCACCATTGAATTTACTGCAGAATCAGGTAATATGAAATTACTTCGATTTGAAACAGTGGATGGAAAAGAAGATTGGTTGTATTATAAACCAGTAAGACCAGTTAATCCAGCATATACAACTGAAACAACGGGATTTAACAAAACGCGTTGGAACAGTATTCAATATGCAATCGATCACTCCAAAGAGTATGATCATATTTATGTTTTTGAAGGAATATATAACGAATCCATCATTATCGATACCATCGTGCATCTTCAAGGAGAAAACAAAACAACGACAGTGATAGATGGAAATGGGAACGATGATGTGGTCAAAATTCTTTCAGATGGAGTAATCATAGAAGGTTTTACCATTCAACATTGTGGAAAGAACCCTTGGAACGCTGGTATCAGCATTCAACCGAAAAAATCGTTTAAATCACTGCCCATAGTCATTAAGGATAACAGCATTCAAAATAATAAGAACTGTGGAATCTACATCGATGTAAAAACAGGATTGTTAAGTCCAACAATAACCATCATTGAAAACGAAATAATATACAATAATTATGGAATATATATTCAAAATGGTGCAGTTCAAAAAGAAATCTCACTTAACAGCATATCTGGAAACAATTATGGGATATACATGCTTCATTCCAAAAAGGATGCCATCCTTGCAAATACCATAGAAAACAATTATATTGGCCTTTTCTTAAATGATGTGAAAAAAGAGGAAATACGATTTAACAATTTTATTGAAAACACACAACATTGTCAATTCACAGAAACTGCACGAACAAAATTCGACTCAAATTACTGGGATAACTGGATCGGCCATCGATTCAACAGACATCTTCCCATTCCAAAACTAATAAACGGATTCCATACTAGCAATCAGAAGATTCTTTCTCAATTTAAAATCGATTTTCATCCCGCAAGCGAAACATATATAGTTTGATTAAAATAATATGATTGGGTACGTTTTATAAAAATTAACACGTTGATGGATTAAATCACATCATTTCCTTCATTTTTTAAATGTAAATAGACAATTTTATTAGAAAAGAAGACATACTCATGGAAGTTAGAACATATGGGGAAAGGAAAAGAATGACTGAAATTACTAAGATCAAAGCACGTGAGGTTCTTGACTCCCGAGGAAATCCAACAGTAGAAGTCGATGTTGCCACTGAAAACGGAGTGTTCAGAGCGATGACTCCAAGTGGTGCAAGTGCTGGGCAACATGAAGCATTAGAACTACGAGATAACGACAAAAAAAGATACTTTGGGAAAGGAACCTTACAAGCAGTAAAACATGTCAATGAAGATATCGCCCCAAAACTTATCGGAATGAACTGTAAGCATCAGGAAACCATTGATAATATTATGCTCAAACTCGATGGAACTGAGAACAAAGAAAAATTCGGTGCAAATGCTGTTCTTCCCATTTCTATGGCCATAACTAAAGCTGGTGCTGCATCTAAACATATTCCTGTTTATACATATATTGCTGAACTCTTTGGAGTAATCCCTCATATGATGCCTGTGCCCATGTGTAATGTGATCAATGGAGGAAAACATGCAGGGCAAGAAAACAGCATTCAAGAACATATGCTTATGCCCACCGGAGCAAAAACCTTTTCCCATGGCATACGAATGGTATCAGAAACCTATCACCATCTTGCTTCATTGCTCAAAGATAAATTTGGAGCAGGTGGGATGCTCATTGGTGATGAAGGAGGATTTGCCCCAGCACAATTAGAAAAAATCGAAGACCGTTTTGAACTCATGTTGAAAGCAGTGGAAAACGCAGGTTATGAAGGCATGATGAAAATTGCGTTAGATCCTGCATCTAGTGAATTCTTCTCAAATGGAACCTATACAATTGGAAAAAAGAAATACACGGGTGATGAACTCGTTGATTTTTATGTTGGTCTTTGTGAAAAGTACCCAATTATTAGTATTGAGGACGGGCTTGCTGAGGATGATTGGGAAACCTGGCCGAAACTAGTAGATAGAATTGGAACTGAAGTGCAAATCGTTGGTGACGATCTTTTTGTAACAAATACCAAACGAATTAAAAAAGGAATTAAATTAGGAGCTGCTAACTCGGTTCTTATCAAACTGAATCAAATCGGAACGGTTACTGAAACATTAAACGCCATTAAAATGGCTCATGATGCAGGATGGACTGCGGTAGTTAGTCATCGTAGTGGTGAAACAGAGGATGTATTTATCGCTGATCTTGTGGTTGGAACCAGTGCAGGTCAAATTAAAACGGGTGCTCCAGCTCGAAGTGACCGGAATGCTAAATACAACCAACTTCTCCGAATTGAAGAAGATCTAGGTGAAGAGGCAGAGTATCCGGGTATTGATTTTCGGATGGATCATTTAGCATAACTTTTTTTATAGGATGAAATATACCCCACATGGGGGTTACCTCTATGAAGATACTTATTACGGATAAAATGGCTGAAGAAGCCATAGAAGCATTTAAAGATGCAGGTCACAACGTTACCTTTGATGAAATGGATCATGACTCTCTTTTGAATTCCATTGCAGATTATGATGCATTAATGGTAAGAAGCCGGACAAAGGCAACGGAAGAGATTGTGGAAAAAGGAGCGAAAGGATCATTAAAGGTCATTGGTCGAGCTGGTATTGGTGTTGATAATATTGACATTAAAAAAGCAGGAAGTTTAGGTATTAAAGTGGTGAATGCTCCTACTGGTGCAACAATTAGTGTAGCAGAGCTTACCATTGGTCATATGCTATC
Source organism: Thermoplasmatota archaeon (assembly GCA_018334795.1). Lineage (GTDB taxonomy): Archaea > Thermoplasmatota > E2 > DHVEG-1 > DHVEG-1 > EX4572-165. Next base: position 16,614 of record JAGXLH010000011.1, on the reverse strand, counting down.
TCTTTCACGACATCTGACTAAAGCAGATAAGAGCATGAAAGATGGTGAATGGATTAAAAAACAATTGAAAGGAACTGAACTTCATGGGAAAACACTTGGCCTGATTGGCTGTGGAAATATTGGTCAAAAAACTGCTGAACTAGCTCAAGCATTTGGTATGAAGGTGATTGGTTTTGATCCATTTATTTCAAAGGAAGATTTAGCCAAAAAACATATCACTAAAAAGGAAAACATCGAAGAAGTAATGCAATCATCTGATATTATCAGCCTTCATCTTCCGCATACGGAAAAAACACATTACATCATCAATGAAAATATGCTTTCAAAAATGAAAGAATCAGCGTTTTTAATCAATTGTGCTCGTGGTGGAACCGTTGATGAATCAGCATTATATGATGCGTTAAAAAATAAAAAGATTGCAGGAGCTGCACTAGACGTCTTTGAACATGAACCGCCAAAAGAGACGAAACTTACAAGTTTAGATAATATCGTGTTCTCACCTCATCTTGGTGCAAATACTAAAGAAGGTCAAATTCGAGCTGGAACCGTTTGCGCTGAACAAGTAATGAAAGTCTTAAATGGTGAAACACCAGATCACTGGGTTAATAAACCCCATATGAACTAAACAAAGAAGCATAAAGTATAATTACTAAAAGGGAAATGAGACGACAATGAATAATTTAGAAGGAATCATCGATAAAATCGAACAACACATCGATGATAAGGATAACATACGGGAGAAAACATTGCGACTTTCTCGAACTATCATTATTCATTGTCGTAAAAGTATTCAACGAATGCATCAGCAAGAGTATGATACCGCTGAGAAACATATGAAAAAAGCATCAGCTCATCTTGCTGAACTATATGATCAAACTCGAGAACATCAGGATTTGTTTAATGCTGGTTATGTGGAAAATGCAGCTCAGGAATTCGTCGAATCTCACTGTTTCTTTAACATTCTTCATGGGGAAGATCTTCCAGATCCTGATGAGATCCAAACTACGTATACTTCCTACTTAAAAGGATTATGTGATGTTGTTGGTGAATTACGTCGAAAAGCCCTTGATTCAGTATTGCAAGGAACACCAGATGAGGGACAATCATATCTTCATAAGATGGAAGAAATCTATGATGCCATCATTCGATTTGATTATCCTTCCTCGTTAATTCCTATTAAGCGAAAACAGGATATCGCTAGAAGTCTTATTGAAAAAACCCGTGGAGAACTTGCTGTTGCTAGCTGTGAACATCGGATTGAATATCGTACTGATGAGTTTCGTGGATTACTTGATGATTTACAGAAAACAAAACATCAACGGAAAAAAGAAGTAAAAAATAATGATTTAGATATTGATCGTGTTTGGTAACTAATCAGTATCCGTAAGTTCATCTTTTTTGTTATTAGTAGTAAAAGATTTGATTTTTGAAAGTTTTTTTCTTCTTGATTTTATTTCAAAAGTACTTTTTTCTTCAACAATATCTTTTCGTTCTAAATCTTGTTTTAGTTCATCATCGATATCTTGATTCTGTTCTGAAAGTTCGTTGTTTGACACTTTTTCAGTTATGTCATCAATGATTTCAGCGATTTTTTTAGAACAACTTGGAATTTTCTTTAAGCCCGGATTAATTGGGATGATGTGAGAAGCAGCTTTTTTACTATTTTTATAATGAACAAGATATAAACTGAGTCGTTCTCTTTCCATCGGATTAAGATCAATGTTATATTCATCAAGAAAATCGTAAATAGCATTGGAAATACATCGAATAGGGGATTTTCTTCTACTAATCCCATATTCTTTTACGAGTTTCTTAAGATATTCATCATCCTTCATTGGACTATACCCTCATAATTCGTTCAGCATAACATTTTTTTAATATTGATGGTTCTCTAATGTAATTATATGTAATTCTTTAAGATACATTATAAATCACTTACCTGTTATAATATCGATTTGAAAACAGGATCACTTTGAAAAAAATACAAATATAGTCCATATGCCATCTCTTCATTTTCTAAATTGTTTATAACTAATTATCAAAAAAGAAGGCAAAAAACAAGTTTTACATCAAAAACCTTTTAAATACTCTTTATATACTCTCGGAAGGGAAGGCTGGTAGTTAAATGGCTGATCTTATCGTCGAAAACCTGGTTCTATCTACACAACTGGAGCAATCACTAGATTTAAAAAAAATAGATATAACCTGTCCTGATGCATCCTATGAACCTGAACAACTACCCGCAGTGTTATTTTATTATCACAATCCTTCTCGAGTTGTAATCATTACAACCCAAGGAAAAATGATGTGCACTGGATCAAAAACCGAAGCAGATGCTAAGCAAGCATTATCTGAAACTATTGAGGCATTAAAAGAAAAAGAGATTATCAAAAATGCATCAAAGAGTTCAGAGTATCAATTTGAATCTGTGGTGATTTCAAAAAAATTACAGGTTTCCTTACCGCTTGCAAGCATTCAGGAAAAGTTGCCCGCTGATCAATGCACCTATGATCCATCAATTGGTCCCTGGCTTGAATATCATGATCCATCGTATTCAATGTTACTCTTCCCTTCAGGTAACATTGTATGCTCAGGGAATATTTCACTTGAGGAAAGCAAAACTGCTTTCGAAACCATGGAGGATACACTTACATCAGTAGGATGTAAAATTGCAGAGTAAAATAGGAGGAAAATATATGCCAGAAGTTATCGTGGAAAATATCGTGGCATCTACATCGTTTGCTGAAAAACTTGATTTAGATGCTATTGCTCAATCTCTTGAAGAAGCTGAATATGAACCAGAACAATTCCCCGGTCTTGTCTATAGATTAGATGAACCAAAGACAGCCACCTTATTATTTAGAAGTGGGAAAGCGAATTGTACTGGAGCAAAAAATGTTGAAAACGTGAAAAAGACAGTGGATATCATCGCTGATAAACTCCGCAAACTTGGAATTGAAGTTTACTCAAATGACGAATTAAAGATTGTAATTCAAAATATTGTCGCCATTTCCGATTTAGGAACTGAATTAAATCTTAATGAAGTAGCTATGGGCCTTGGCCTTGAAAACGTTGAATATGAACCAGAACAATTCCCAGGCCTTGTGTATCGTATTCAGGATCCTAAAGTAGCTATGCTTCTTTTCGGATCGGGAAAAATCGTTTGTACTGGTGCTCGGAAAACTGAAGATGTTTCCGTTGCTGTACAAAAGCTTGCTGATGAACTTGCAGCACTTGATCTTATCAGAAAATAAGAAGAAAAATAATATTTTTCTTCAATTCTTTTTTCATTTTTCTATAATCAAATCTGAAGTTTATAATTTTTTGATTTAATTCTTGCATTGAACATGTCGATTCTACTTCAGTAAATAATTCAATTTAAAATAATCTTATAAAAATAATAAAAAGATGAGCCTGGATAATTCAGGCTATAATTCTAGAAATTTTATGGTGTTGGTATCTGCGGTTGATTTTGACTGGTCATCGCCACATTAACCGCTTGAACTGCGGCCATTGCTGCAGCAACCTTTGGACCCGAGGATTGAGATTTCAACGTTTTCACATGCTCAATGACTTGATCAAGAATTTGATACCGTGGAATAAAACTTGTATCATACGTTCCTTGTCGCCATTGCTGGTTATCCATCACGACTTGATGGAATGGAATATTATGACGCACGCCACCGATTTGAAATTCCCATAGTGCCCTTTTTACTCTCGCAATAGCACGGTCTCGGTCTTCAGCCCAAATAATCAGTTTTGCAATCATTGAATCGTAATATGGAGGGATTTCAAAACCGCGATATACACCAGAATCAATACGGATTCCTGGACCACTTGGTTCAGCATACCGAGTAATTTTTCCCGGTGCTGGAGCAAAATTATTCAATGGATCCTCAGCATTAATCCGGCATTCAATAGCATGACCACGTGGATGAATGTCATCTTGGGTATTTTCAAGTGGAAGACCTGATGCTACTCGAAGTTGTTCACGAGCTAAATCTACTCCAGTTGTTGCTTCAGTGATTGGATGTTCCACTTGTAATCGAGCATTCATTTCAAGGAAGTAATATTTTCCATCCTTGAACATGAACTCACAAGTCCCTGCATTATAATAATCTGCGGTTTCAGCAGCAAGCACTGCTTGTTTCCCCATCTCCTCACGAAGCTCAGGGGTTAAGGCACAAGACGGTGTTTCCTCGATCAGTTTTTGATGACGCCGTTGCACACTACATTCACGTTCATATAAATGAATGATGTTTCCATCTTTATCCCCAATCACTTGATATTCGATGTGTCGAGGATCACCAATGAATTTCTCAATGAACACGGCATCATTACCAAAACTGTTCTTTGCAAGTTGCTTGACACTAGCAAGTGCTTTTTCCATTTGTTTCTCATTGTCAACTTTTTGAATGCCGATACCGCCACCACCAGCTGACGCTTTAAGCATGACGGGATACCCTATTTCATGGGCAACATCTTTTGCTTTTTCATGATCTTTAATTGCTTCAGTGACACCAGGAACAACATGGACTCCTGCTTTCATCATTGATTTTTTAGAATCAATTTTTGACCCCATTAATTTCATTGCAGAAACAGGAGGACCAATAAATTCAATATCATTTTTATCACATAATTCTGCAAATGTTGCATCCTCAGCCATAAACCCATATCCCGGGTGAATTCCATCAGCACCAGAATCTTTAGCTACCTCAATGATTTTATCTTTATTCAAATAACTTTGACTCGCTGGACCTGGTCCGATATTGTATTTTTCATCAGCATATCGAACAAATAATGCTTTTTGATCTGCATCCGAGTACACTGCAATAGTTCCAATACCAAGTTCTTTGCAGGCCCGCATGATTCGAAGAGCGATTTCACCTCGATTTGCGATAAGAACTTTTTTTAACATTTCATTTTCACATCCTAAACAATCATCTATTCACAAAGGTTACAGGATTTGCATGAGTAAATCGCCGCTTTTTACTGCATCGCCTTCGCCAACAAAGACATCTTTGACTTCACCATCAACTTCACAGTTGATTTCCTGTTCCATTTTCATTGCTTCAATGGTTGCTAGTACATCTCCTTTTTTGACCTTATCTCCCTTGTTTACTTTTACTTTAAGAATTGTTCCTTGCATGTTGGATTTAATACCACCTTCAACATCTTTTGGGGGATCTGCTTCATCGCCAGCGCCAGCAACCAAAAATCCTCCTTGAGGGGTAACTTTAACCTCGTATGGTTCTCCGTCAACTTCAACTTCAAAATCTGTTGGAATTTGGGCTGGACCACTTCGTTTTTCTGGCGGTTCAGTTTCAAGATACATGTCATCAGCTTCGGGGAAAGATTGTTTAACCATACCACGAGTAAGTTTATGATCCATCGGCAACGGTAATTCATCAGAAGTAAATTCAGCTTGTGCTTTTCCTTGTAAGAATTTTAAGCCGACTTGTGGATAAATCGCATAGGTCATCACGTTTTCATCAGTGATTTTAACATCATCATGTGATTTTAATTCTGATTTGCGTTTTTCCCACATTGGTTCTAAAAGATCAGCTGGTCTGCAATCAATAACTTGATCTTTCCAGTTGCTCCCAAGCACTTTTTTCATTATTTTTTTATCGATTTCTGCTGGTGGACGACCATACATTCCTTTACAATAATCCTTGGTTTCTTTTGGAATGACTTTGTATCGACCGTGAAGAACGTTCATCACTGCTTGCACACCAACAACTTGACTAGTTGGGGTGACCAGTGGTGGATAACCGAGTTCTTTTCGCACGCGAGCAGTTTCATCAAGAATTTCTTGATATTTGCCATGTGCTCCTTGTTCTTCTAGTTGGAAAATAAGGTTTGAAAGCATACCTCCAGGGATTTGATGAAGGGTAACACTTGGATCTACTTTTAAAGCATTGAATCGGTGAAGATGTCGATATTTATCCCAGATTTTTAGGAAATATTTTCGTATCTCAATGAGTTTTTCTAAATCATAACCAGTATCCCACTTAGTGCCTTGAAGTGCTGCAACAATGCTTTCTGTTGGAGGTGCAGCAGTTCCACCAGAAATTGGTGAGATAGCAGTGTCTAGTACGTCAACTCCTGCTTCAACAGCAGATTGATAGGCCATACCCGTCATACCACTGGTGCAGTGAGAATGTAAATCAATTGGGATTTTAACACCCGCATCTTTGACTCCTTTGATAATATTATAGGCTCGTTTTGGTGAAATCATTCCAGCCATATCTTTGATACAAAGGGAGTCGGCACCCATTTTTTCTAATTGACTAAAGTTTTTAACATAATAATCAACAGTGTGAACTGGTGAAATCGTATAACTTAAACATGCTTGAACATGGCCGCCTTCTTCCTTAGCAGCTTTCATTGGGACTTTCATGTTTCGTAAATCATTTAATGCATCAAAAATTCGGAAATAGTCAACACCGTTTTTCTTTGCAAGATACATAAATTTTTTAACGATATCATCAGGAAAATTCCAATAAGCAACGATATTCATTGCTCGTTCTAACATTTGCATAGGTGTATTTGGCATTGCTTTTTTTAGTTCCCGAATTCGTTCCCATGGATCTTGATTGAGATAGCGAATTGGCACATCAAAGGTTGCACCACCCCATACTTCCATTGAAAAGTAACCGATTTCATCGAGTTTTTCTGCGATGGGAAGCATATCTTCCGTTCGCAAACGAGTTGCAAGCATTGATTGGTGAGCATCTCTTAATATTAATTCATGAATTTGGACCATTTCATTGAGCCTCCATTTCTTACCATTTTTTTATCTATTTTTTAGGATATCCTTTATTAACTCCTAAATGGGTGGATGGTATCCTATCATGCTACTTAAGAATATCGGGAGAAATATATTTTTTGTACATGGCAAAAAATACATGTTATCAACTTTCATCGTACGTAATTCAATAATTTTAAAAATTCCTTCAAAAGTATAAATGATTTGATATGTTTATGAGCATTAATTTTAGTCGTAAGTAATAAAAACATACAAAAGTATATTAAATATTAATAACAAATATATAATTAAAGGGGTGATTTAAGAAAAATGATAAGAAAAATGCTTTTTTTGGGGGCTGTGTTTGTAACTTTTTTAATGATATTTTCATCAGCTTCTTCTATTTCGTTAGCACAGTTACGTCAAGATGAAATAAAGAATGCGGAAGGAAATATCGTTTCAGAAGAACATCAACAAAGTATTAACATGGAATCAGTGATAAAAAACATATTTTTTGGTCGAAAAGATAGTCGCAATCTGCAGATGAATTTTTTTACTAGTACCGTTACCACTACATGTGATGATGTTGAAAAAAAATCTGAGATAACCTTTGCTTTATCAAACGAAATAGATGTAGACAATAATGAGAATACGGGAATAAACGGTAAAGATATACGGGTTCAGTACCTTATTTTACCATATTTTTTGCCGAGTCCTGAATTCACATTTGGAGCTGTTTTTTCTGTAAGTGTTGAACGAATTGGTGAAGAAATTAAGGATAGTGCATTTTCTTTATCAGCAACCATTGCTGATAATCTAATTTCTGTTGGATATGAATCACCAAAACAATCGTCTAATGAGATCCCAAAAAGAATTCAATTATCAACAACTGCATTCATTGAACCAATTGATGGTACAACGGGCATGTCATTTTATATTTCTCCATCATATGATGAAAATCAAGAGGGGAAACAAATTACGTTATTTGGTGGATTTGATGACGACAATGTAAAACGATCATATGCTTTTGGTTTTCTACCAGCAAGTGACACACAAATAACACTACGATCAACTAAGGAACCAGACAAATGGGAATATATACTTACTCGAGACACGCCGTATGAAACCATTCTTACTGCGGAAATGACTAAAACTACCGAGGATAGTTCCAAAACAACAAAACTAACGATTGATTCATTACCTGAAGAAATTTCCTTTGCCCTTGCGCTTACCCCTTTTTCTTCAGAGGGAGGAAGTATTGAATATGAAAGCTCCAGCATGTATTATGTGGATGTTCTGATTGAAAAAGAGGAATTAGGGAAATGTAAATATGCATTAATAAAAAATATGCCAAAATCGCTTTCAGCTGAATGGATTCCTTCAAGAGAAAATGGTTTTTACCATATTAATATTGATTCAGAAGACACTTCAATTTATTTGTTAAATTCACTTGAAAACCCGACTATTAATTTTTCAATAAAAAGATTATCCACTGTGGATATGACTAAGTATTGGAATTTAACAAATCCAGGTAATTTTGAAATACAAAAAGATCCATCCTTACATCTTGAATTGGATATTCTTTTTGAGGACTGGGAAGCTCACCTAGATGCAGAACCAACAGCAGAATACATATATTGCGCATGGAAATCAAATGTTTCTGGTTTTTTAACGTTGGATACCAATCAAGATCCATTATCAACTGTTGATTTGTTTATCAAAGGCCCGGAGAATGGATTAAGTATTATTGGTGAAACGCTTGCTGCTGAGGATTTTCATCTGGAATGGACGGTATGGCCGTTATCTGAATTCAACATAAATCGATCGGGAGAGCTTGATTTCTTTTCACTGGTAATCAAAATCCTTGTCAATGATGAATGGTCTACTCTTTGGCCATGGTTTTAGAGAAAACACGGTTATCAGCTCTTTCTCTTTTTTATATTTCTTTTTTGTTCAATTATTCATAAATAATTTTTCTAGTTTTCATATGGTTTTGTTCAGATTAGCAAAAAAATTAATCTATAAATTCTTCTAAAAACTTAGAAAATAATTGCTAAAAAGAAGACATTAGAAAGCTGAAACTGATTGTTGGTTCTGATAATATTTTAGGATGAGGTAATTGATTATTTCCTGAATATTACTATTATTTGAAAAGGTGGTAAGACTAATCACATTGTATAATGTTTTATGAACCATTTTACCTTCATATTGCTGATTGTCTTTGTAAAAGGTGGCATAGGTTACATCTTCCACTAAGTATTGCTCTTCAACAGATACAATCTCATCTGATCCAGTATCTTCCGGTTCAAATGAAGAGGTAAAAAATGAATGAGTGAAAAGAATTGCGGATCCATTCGCAAAAAGAATGACCAGGCTTACAAGAATGGTAAGAATTGTTTTCTTTTGGCATTGCTTGAACAAACCTATGAATCTTTCGGTCAACGTTGGATTATATGAACTAAGTTTGAGAAGTGAAACTGAAATCGCAGGAGTTGGTTTGTTTTCATGTTGTGAAAGGGATTGAGTGTATTCAGCGATTTTGATGAGTGCTTCCATGAAGGAAACTTTGTCACCATGGCTGGTATTATAACTAGAATCCGCCATCAATTCCCGTTTGTTAAATATTTTTTTTGCAGCAAGATGAACAAACGGATTGTAAAAACAAAGGATTCTTCCAGCTTGAATAAATGCTTTAAGCAATATGTCATGGTGTTTGATATGGGTGAGCTCATGACGGATTGTAGTTTTAAGTTCATTTTCAGTGAGTACTTCAGTTAATCTGTCTGAGATAACAAGAGTTGCCGGATGACCTAGAACGAAAGCATTTGGACTTCCATGGTAACTGTAAAGTGTTGGGACTGTTATGTTGATTTCTTTTGAAAGAGTTTGAACGATCTTTTGAAGGTATGAATTCTTGTTTTTGTGTGCATTTATTTTCTTTAAATAATGTTTTTTTCCGATGAACAAATGATACGTTAAAAACACTGTTGCTAAAAGAAAAAGAACGGTAAATGAAAGAATGATTGGTGGAAATTTTTCTAGATTTTGTTGAAATGAAGTAATAAATGAAGGTTCAACTTGTGAATTAGTTGATTCAGTTGGTTGGGATTCAACAGTAGTTTGTTGTTCTTCTTCGTTTTGATTTTCATCTACGATATAATCATACCAGGAGATTTCCAGGATATATTTGGAAGGTATTGATCCAGCTTTGATGCTGCCATTACTATCAGAAACAGGCGTTATTTTTGATGAAATTGATGCAGTGGAAATATTTTGAATTGTTGAATTTTGCATTTCACTTATTTGATTCACTGATGAGGTCATCGATTCGGGGTCTGCAGGTTCTGAAACCGCCATGTATGTTAATGGCATAAATGAAAATGCTATAATGAAAACCAGCAAATAAACAAAAAATGTATTTTTTGGATGTTGAATGTTAAATATTTTCATAAGAATTTCTGCTATACCATAAGCAATACCGGAAAGGATAATGGGTAGTAGTATTGCAAGCAGTAGTTCATTCATCCTTTTTCATCTCATTTAGTTTTTGTTTAAGTTTTTCTATGTCTTCCTTACTATCAGATAGTTCCTCGGCTAAGTAGTTTATGGTGCTTTGCTCGAATCGTTTTAAAAGATCGGAGAGTGTTTTTCGGACTATCGTGGTTTCTAATTCGTCTTTTGTTATTAGCGGTGTATAGATATATTGTCTATTTGTTGGATGTCTGTGTTGAGATATGATTTTTTTTCGTACTAGTCGTTTTATGATTGTTCTAATTGTTGAGTAAGCTCTTCGTTCATCGTTTTCTTCAAGGCATGTGCATATTTCTCTTGCTGTTGCTTCTCGTTTTTGCCAAAGGATGGTAAGGATTTTACGTTCGAGCGGTCCGACGTTTCGGGTCATCAGTATACATTTAATGATTTCTTAGTATTTATATTTTGTCACGTTACAATAGGTAACATAATTGATTCATTTGGGTTTATCCTGGGGTATCCACAAGGTTTTTATACTAGTGCATCCATATGTATGCTCGTAGTGTTACGGTGTGTAACGCTTAATATCGTAAAATAAGTGTGACGCTCATGAAAAAAACCCCAAAACAACGACAAACAAACCAACACAGAAGAAAGGCCTTTTCTGCCTCCTTGAAACCTTTCTTCAGAGGAATGACGTTAAACACTAAACACTCAAAAAAAAGCAAAAAAAAGAGAGGGAGACCTGCCCCCTTATTTTTAATAACCTCCTTTTTGCTTTTTCCCTTAAATAAGATGGTCTCCCTCTCTACCCCCTTCATTATCATACTAAAAACCTTTAATATACTCCTACACATAAACACACAAAAACTAAAAAATGATCTTTCGAATTAAAACAATAATACCAATCTATCATAAACATAATAAACCTTAAGAAAACCAAATGAAGGAGCATTATTACCATGAAAAAAATAACAAAAAAACTTCCAAAATTCAATCTAATAATAACCATTTCCCTCCTTTTATTACTTTTTCAAGCAACAGCAATAACCACCATACAAGCAACACAAACACCCGGAACCGTATACGAAAACGATCTTTCGTTAACATATAGAAACATCACTGTTTATGCACCAGCAGTTGGACAAACCCAACAAGGATACGTTGGCGTGATCTCCACTATTACCGTTACTATACAAAACAACGGAAGCGGAAGGGTTTTTGTTGACACGCTACCGCTTGCACAAATAGACATGCAAGGTTCCGCTCGATTATCTGTAAAAGTTGCATCATCCATCGTAAAAGCAGATTCAAGCTGCACAACTAATCCCAACGAATACGATTACTTTTTCGTTATTCGAACAGAATCACCAATCATTGGTGGACCTTCAGCTGGAGGAATTATGACCGCTGCTGTTGTTTCACTCTTGCAAGGATGGGACATGGACGATGAAACCGTGATGACGGGTATGATCAATCCCGATGGAAGCATTGGTCCCATTGGTGGAATAATTAAAAAAATAGATGCAGCAGCATCAGTTGGAGCAAACAGATTTCTTATTTTAGAAGGACAAGGAACCTATACTGAAACAGTCTATGAAACCGTAAAAACACAATGGGGAACAAGAACGGTCACCCAGCAGGTAACTAGAAATGTATCTGATTACGCCATGGAAAACCATGGCATTGAAGTCATCGAAATTCAAGACCTCAATGATGTTATCTACTATTACACTGGTTATCAAATTAAACCAGAAACATCAACAGACAGCATTTCAACAGAACAATATATCAATTCTATGAAACCACTCGCAACAAGCCTTCTGAGCAATGCAAACCAAACCCTTCAAAATGCAACAGAAGCATTCGATACAACAAATATTCCTAATCAATTTCCAACATATTATCGAAATAGAATAACTGATTATCTTAACGCGGCTAATGATGCATTCACTTCAAGTGAAAACTGGTTTGAAGACGGATTATACTATACCAGTACGAGTAAATCATTTCAATCATTAATTAACACTAATTTCATCCTACTTGCTTGTGATTATTTTTCATCTGAAACTGCTGACGATTTCATTTTAGATGAACTCAACAAAGCAAAAGCGAAATACAATAATCAAAGCGATATTGCAAAAGATGCAACGGTAAACGGAGCGATTTCACTTCAATGCGTTGGGGCCGCACAAAAACGGGCAACAGAAGCAGGAGAATACCTAACATCAGCAGAAGCATCCATTCAACAAAACGAGGGGTTCAATGCCTTATATCAAATTGCTTTTGCAAATCAACGCACCGAAAGTATTGGCTGGTGGCTTGGATTGTCAACGTTTTTTAATGATACTGGAAACTTTACCGATTCACAATTAGAAAGTCTTTCAAACGATTACATCCAAGATGCTAAACAATCCATTACTTATTCTGGAGTTATCCTTCAAGAAATTGGTGCTTCTTCATCACTTCTCTCTTCAGCTCAAACAATGCTAGAGAGTGCACAAAAGGATCACAACAATGAATATTACGCCGCTGCATTATTTGAAGCATTGGAAGCACTTTCCAAAGCAAATCTTGCATTAGAACTCGTAGATGTTACTTCCCAACAAAAAATCGAACAAAAACTCACCAGAGCAAATGAAAGTGCAAATGCAGGGATCAGCGAAAGCAGATCTAATGGTATCGAACCACTACTAGCAGTAAGCTACTATGAATACGCAGAAAGCATGATAGAAGACAACGTAGAAAATGCCTTATTCTACTATAAATATAGTGACCTTATCACTGGAGTGTTAACCTTATCAGGTGATTGTGGTGATCGGACCAGTAGATACATTGGCATTCCTCCCGTTCAAAGCACATCAAGTTATCTAAACTTTGAAGATATCAACGGATTTTTCTTCATCATCCTTACCTTTGGTATCATTGGTGGTGCGGTTATTGGTTTTGTTATTGGTTTTATTTCACCCTCTGGTACCCAGAAAAAAAAGGAAAAACAACTACCGAGTCAATCCATTTCCTCTTACCAACAAACTGATTTTTCCTATAATCAATCCTTCGATAAAAAATCCACAAATAATTATGAATTCGAATCTTTGCCTCACACCATTAACGATTTCTACAAAAAACAAAAATAAGCCGGATAAGTTGTCAGTTCTATGAAACCTGCCACCGGTTCCCTGCAACAAGATGGTGTACTCTTAACGAAATCTAAAGACATTGGAAGAATATTTGGAAAAAGCAGATTTGGATCAATGCAATCAAAAAACCATCTGCATCTTGATTTTATTGAAGCATGCTTTCTTGTTGAAGAAAACAAACTAATCGTGTATAATCAAGGAGAACGGATTTGCTGGGAAGATCTTATTTCTGTGGCAGCAGTAAATCAACAAACCTTTGAAACAAATTATCTTATCTATCAAGATTTAAGACGAAGAGGCCATCAATTAAAACTTTTGAAAGAGCATGAATTATTTACTTTTTTTACAAAAAATCAACAAGAAGCAGATCGGCCTGCAGCATTCATCGCATGTTTTTCAGAACGTGAACTCTGCACCATCAATCTCTTATCCACACTTCTTAATCAAACAGATCAGGAAAACTCATTATGCTGGCTTGCAATCACTGACGAAGAAGGAGATATCACCTATTACGATCTAAATAGCCATCCATTAACTGGCATACAAAAACCAACATCATTTAACAAAAGCACAGGCATCCTGCTCAGAGACCGGGTTCTCATTTTTAATGAATCCATCGCGCAAACACTTCACAAAAAAGAGTTTTTTGGAAAATCATTTGGCAAAGGAATCCAAATCTCACTTGTTGAAGCACTATACCTAGTTAAAAACAATTTTCTATCAATTTATACTCCTAAAGAAGAAAAAATTTCTGAAAAAAAATTAGAAACAATCATAGAACATCATCAGAATGATATCAAGCAACGATTCATTGTCTATTGTGATCTTAAAAAAAGAGGACTTATCGTTAAAACCGGTTTTAAATTCGGAAATCATTTCCGAGCCTATACAAAACATCCAGATAACACTCATGCCGAATATCTAATTCATGCAGTTTCATCATCATATTCTCTCGGATGGGCAGAAGTAAGTAGAGCTATTAGATTAGCTCATTCTGTGAACAAAATCTTTCTTTTCGCTAGCATCGATAAAGAAAAAAAGGTTTCTTATTTAGCATTCAAACGTATTCGGCCATAATATTTTTAAATTCAGATGGATTGTAATCTATATTTAATTGATAAGGAGCAAAAAAAATCATGCTTGAAATCAGATGGCGTGGGCATTCCTGTTTTGAAATTTCGAATGATTACACCCTCATAACCGATCCACATGATGGAAAATCAATAGGTATTCCCACTCCACTAGTAACTGCTGATGTGGTCCTTGTTTCTCACAATCATTATGATCATAACAGCATAAAAACCGTTGCTAATGAGAATACAACAATTATCACAGACAAACGAAAACGAACAATTCATAATATCACACTAAAAGGAATTTCCACATTCCATGATACCTGCCAAGGCGAAAAAAGAGGTGAAAACACTGTTTTTCTTTTCACTATAGAAAACATTACCTTTTGTCACTTAGGCGATTTGGGACATGTATTAAGTGAAAAACAAATCGAATCACTTGGAACAGTAGACATTTTATTTATTCCAGTTGGGGGCACATATACCCTTGACATAGATAAAACATGGGAGCTTATATCAAACATACATCCTCGCATCATTGTTCCCATGCATTATAAAATTGAAGGTTTATCTCTTCCCATCGCACCAGTAGATGATTTTCTTTCTCATGCAATCTATGATGTGTTAAAAGTAGGGAATCAAATTGACATTGAGCCTGAGGACTTTCCAAAAAACCCAGAAGTCTGGGTATTCACTCTCTAAAAATATGCTCACTCAAATACTTCAGGATTAACACAATTAGATGGTTGTTTGCCATTTAATCCTTGAATCATGTTTTCTGCAGCCATATCTGCCATTTTTGACCGGGTTTCTCTTGTTGCAGAACCAATATGTGGTAAAATCACAGCATTGTTCAATTGTTTAAGGCGTTTTGGTATCTTTGGTTCCTGTTCATAAACATCAAGTCCAGCACCAAAAATCTGATTGTTCTCTAACGCTTTAATTAATGCATTCTCATCAATAATCGGTCCTCGAGAAGTGTTAATCAGAACTGCGGTTTCTTTCATCGATTCTAATTCTTTTTCACCAATTAAATGATATGTGTCATCAGTCAAAGGAACATGTAATGAAACAATATCCGATGTAGATAATAAAGTTGAAAGATCTGTTTTTTGGGCATCTAATTCAGATTCTAATACTGAATTATGTTCAGGATCCACATACAAAATGTTCATGTTAAATCCTTTACTTTTCAATGCCATAGCCGTTCCAATGCGTCCAGCTCCAATTATACCAAGAGTTTTTTTAGTGACATCTTGACCAAGCATAAGCATGGGCCCCCAGCCTTCAAACTTACCATCCCTACAAAATGAATCGCTTTCAACAATTCGCCGAGCCACCGAAAACACCAGTGCCCAGGCTAATTCAGCAGTAGTATCAGTCAACACCTCGGGAGTATTGCTCACCGGTATCTTTTTTTGCGTTGCCACTTTAACATCAACATTGTTAAATCCCACAGCATAATTTGCAATCATTTTTAAGTTTGGAAGCGATGAGATAACTTCTGAATCAATAGTATCTGTAAGAAGACATAACAATCCTTCAGCATCCTGAGCTTGATCAATGATTTCAGTTTTTGATAACACCCTATCTTTTTTGCTAACCGTAACGGTATGATGATCTTTTAAGAGATTAATACCTGATTCTGGAATTTTTCTTGTCACAAAAACTTTCATCACTTATGCCTCCGAATAATACAATTATGTTGCAAACACATATAGAACTAATCTTTGAAAAAAGTAATGAAAAAAAGATTTGAAAAAAAAGAAAGTTTCCGCTTAACTGCGGAGATTAGCAATGATTTCTTGTTGATCGTATTGACAAATGTCGCCGTTATGATCAAGTGTTCCCTCTGCAATCAATGAATATTGTGAATATGTTGGTTGTACTAATGGTTTAGCAAAGACTTTGACTGGTGTTGCATTAGGATCTTCCATTGAAAAATCCTTTGGCACATACACAAGAACGTCAACATCAACATTTTCAATATAACGGTCTTCAGCAAAAATTGATTGATATTCACTCGTTAAATTCTCTTCAATCATCCAGGACTCACCAAGTGGAGGAATATCTAAATCAACGATTCTATCTTTACCCGGTAATTTTAGTTCAGGGTCTTCCATCGCATTACTATCAACTTCAAACGTTGGAAGATAAAAATATGCATAATCATTTCCCC
>JAGXLH010000010.1 GCA_018334795.1 Thermoplasmatota archaeon | reverse complement strand
GTTTCCTTTTATTCCTAATAAACAAATTCGTTATGCACCAGGAAATAGAACCGTATGGAATAATAATGATAGTCTTGTTGGAAATTCTTCAAAATACGGTTTATATAATAATCTTTCATGGAATTTCAATATTACAGTTGAGGACCAAGATGGTTATCAATCATGGGTAAAAAATGAATTCGGTGTCTATCGTTACACTGAAATAATCAGTGCAGAAAATCCGGGCATCGTTGGATTTCCAGGTGCAAACTTCTCAGCTACTGATGGAAATGGAAGTGGTTATATCGAAATTGTAACCTGTTCTAATGGAAACTATAACTTATCTGTTAACATGCAAGATTTAATTCACGAACATATGGCAAGTCACACGATCAATAAATCAAATGTTTATGTCAAAGGTGGAGATAGAACCTCATTTAAAAATCTTTTAACCACGGTCTATTTGTATGGTGGTAGTCAAGATGGAATGGATGAATATCATTCACCTACACCATCAAATAATTCAGTGAGTACAACAAATATTGAATATCAATGTTACATTCCAGATGGACAATTAGCAGGAGAATACACATCGCCACTCTACTATCATCTTCATACTCAAGAAGAATAATAATTTTTTCCAACCCTCTTTTTTTCATTCTTCTCATTTTAACTTGACAAAAAAGTAAACAGATAGAAACATTTTAATAACAACTTTTCTTTTTGTATACTTGGATGGGTACAATAACAATTCAATTTTTAAAAACCAATAAAGATGGGGTGATAGGATTCAATACAAAAAACGAATTTTAATCTGTATTTTAATTTTATTATCCTTTATGATGATAAACACGCCATTACATGCAAATGAGGATGTAACCGTTGATATCTCAATAATTGGTCAGCATCCTCAATTTGATAATGGAAGACCAATCATTGTAGCCGGTGTTTGGCATACAATATCTTTTAATGAATTAACAGATTTTACCAATGAAGCAACGCTTACCATGTATCAAGGATTAACCATTCCGACAGATAAAGACAATACGAATTATTACAAATGGGAATACAATTCGGCAAATGATAATCCATGGCAAGCGATAAATTCGTACGCTGAAGGAACCATAAAAAATTCTAGGTGTCAGAAATTCTCAGATGGTATCACTTTTTGTATAGGAATTCCCGATTATTTACCTGATGTTATATCTTATTCTGAGCAATGGATGCTAGAATTAACCGTTTCTAAAAATACTGTTTTTAAAGAATCTTTTTCTTTGGAAAAACCCACTAAAGGATTTGCAAAGAGTCATGGGGATTACATTTCTTTTTCTGTTGATCCGTTCAGTCAAATGAAAGCCTCTGCAAGTGATTATGTTACTTTAAAAAACACGGGCAATGTACCATTGAACATATCAATAAATTACAAACAATTAGATAATTTATTAACGTATTCTGATTCTAGTTCTCAAATATCTGCGCATAGTAAGCAGAATTACAAACTCGTTTTAAACTCGCTTTCCTGGAAACCACAACAAATACAACAAAAAGGAACTGCTACTGCCTCTGTTTCTTCATATTATTTGTTAGATCAAGATGTATCTGGCACGGCTATTTCACTACAAACAGCGTTAGTTCTAGATGTTCCCACCATTAACATTTTTGTAGGACACAACAATTTTGAAATTACCACCTTAGATCCTGTTACTGGTTTTTCTTTTCAACATCAACGAATGATTTCAATGCATGAAGGAGAAACAAGAACGCTAAATGCATATTTATCTGGAGATGGTTCAGCGACAATTTCTGTTAACACAAATGATAATATCACATTGCTTCAAATCACAAAGAATGGTGAACAAACAGAATTTCCAATCACGATTATTTCCTCAAATGCTGAAGAACAAGTTATTAGCTTGAAAATAAAAGCGCTAAGTGAGAACAAAGATGGAATAATTTTGTATTCTGTTGAAACTGAGGATGGAACAAAAACATTTACAACCCACATTAACGTAGGGCCACCGACCATAACTGAAAAACCTTCTCCCATTGTTGGGGTTACATCCCCTGTTACTCTTGTTGTTTTATTAGCATTGATTTTAGCCGCTGGATACATGCTGTATAATCATCTAGTTTATGGGCGAGGTGAACGTCGGTGAAATTTCATCAAAAAATAAGTTTTTTTGTTGTTCTTCTCTTATTTTCTGTACTTATTTTTTCTTTTCAAGTTTCAGCGGATGGAGGCGATAGTGCCGGAGTGGGAGTTGTTAATGTACCACCAAATTATGCTGATATCAATATTTATTCAGTTAATGATCAAATACGGGTAAAACTCATTCTTTCAGATTATAATTCATGGATGGATATTCAAAAAGTGCAAGTGAATCTTGAAGATAATGGTGTTGTTCTTCACTCATTTGTTTTCAAACAGTATTCTAATCCAGAAACTTTTGAGAAATTAAACACGTTTGCTGAGATTTCAAATTCATCATTATTACTAGAAGAAGCTTGTTATGTAGAGCATTCATCGAATAGTAAATCAGTAGCTGATCGATGTCAGCTTGAAGTTCGGTTCGTTTTCAAAACGACTTATTTTTCTGGGTTACATGTGTTTTCCTCAGATAGAGCTGGTGATACCACCGAAACATTCATTGAATACAAGGCAAGTGATATGAATCGAGGAGAGAACACGCTTCTCATCCCTTGGATCGATGGAGCTATCAAAGCTGAATTACCACCTTTTTTACTGGACATCTCAATCTTTCTTATTGCACTTGTAGCAACCATTGTGATTGGAAAGAAAACACCTTTTACACACCAACTTCAACAGGTATTTTATGAATCAAAATAATCATTATATCTGGTATTTACCTCTTTATTTCTTCCTTTTCTTTAGTTGTTATACTCTTTTAAAATTCATTTTTATCTTCTTTTTTATGAGTGCGTATACTCCATCATTTTTATTTGATTTCACTTTTTTTTATGCATTTTCCGGGCTTGATAACACTCAATTATTATTCATTGGTATGATGATTCTATTATTGGAATTATCAGTTCACACTCGTTTATCTAAAAAATATTTACTGTTTTCATTTCCACTCACTTTATTTTTGTTAGGAGGTATCGGCCTTCGAGTTGCAACTTCACCAATATCCTTAACCTATATTTTTCATTATATTGTCTTTTCTTTACTCTTGTTAGTTCTTATCGTTGATCATCGATTGTATCTATTCATACCTGCTAATTTGGATATAACAGATAAAAAAACCAAAATGGAACTCAAAAAAATATCTCTTCCCTCATTTGGATCGGTGCATCCAGAGCCGACAACAACTACCTCCAAGATCAGATCTACTAAATCAACGTTTTTCAAAACCTTTTCTCAATCACTATCAGATATCAAACAAAACCTGACTTCAAAAATAAATAAAAGCATTCCACAACCAACAGGTGCTACAGCGCAAAGTAGTCAACAAGATGTAACTTCATCATATATTCCTTCTGAAGACTATATAGAACATGAAGATGAACCACCATTTGTTCATCCTGTTGAACGACAAGCTGATAAGATTCCTACCACTAAAAAATTACTGAGTACTTTAGAATCTCGTTCCTTTGATCATTTAGATTCAAAAATTAATCGGACGAAATTAGAGGAACAATCATTTCTTGATTCATATTTGACTACTCCTGATCAGCCAATAAATGAACCTTTACCTGTTGACAAGTCACTTATTGAATCAATCGTTCAAAAAATAGATGAAAGCGCAGTTGTAATAACTCGAGGAACTGTTAAAGCGGTCAACACAAAATTTTCTTCTTTAGTTAATAGACCTGTGTCTGATATTATAAATCATGATTTTGTCAATTTTTTGGCACCTGAAGCATTTTTTGATTTTAAATCACATTGCTCCCAAAGACTTGCAGGTGAATCATCCAAATCATTTCCTGTAGTTCTTCTTACCAAAAAACATAAAAAAATTAGGATGAAAGCAACGGTTAAACCAGTAAACATTCATGGAGAACAGGTTGAAATAACAATCTTTAAAGAATTAAACACCTAAAAAATAAAAGAAAGTAAGAGGAAAAAAAGTATTCCTCTCAATTTTTGTTAGTAGAAATCAACGGTTTGCTGTCTAAACACTGCAGGAGTCACAATGTCAAAACTTGCTTTCATCCCTGATTCAGGTTGCAAGGTTCCTGAAAGCGATTCTCTCGGTGGCAGACCACTGGAATTGAACACACCACTTACATTAATGATGATCAGGCCTATATCTCCAGAATTAATACCATAAGTATTAGTTAGACTGTTATCTTCATCATGCATGGCAAATAACCCGAATTCAGATCCCTCTAAAGAGATATTATCTGCAACGTATTCAAAGACTCCCATGTTTTCTGGTTTATCATCAATATCAATTGCTGCGGTCTCGTTTAATGTTAATGCATATAATTTATCATAAAGCATGGTTATGGTACACAGACTTAGGTCCATATCTTTTGATCCGGGAGTGGTTCGTACTTGTAAAGCAATATATTCCACATGAGTAATATTAGAATTAGTGTATCCAATAACATCCGAGATTGAAAGCCCGGATGAAACTTCTTTAATGGTTTGATCTGAGATATAACGAGCACGTTGCTGAAGAGTATCCATGGTTTGAATTAGAACAGTTGAAGTTACCGCTGCGACAAGGACCATAGCAATAAATACTATGAGGGTTTCAATACCAACTACGGCTTGACTATCTGCTTTCAAACTTCTTTTATGGTGTTGTTTATGTTTTGCTGGTTTAATAGCAATAATAGTACTAATCCGAAGAGCACCCAAACCTTGAGGAGAATCAATAATAATAAATCCATCATCATAATCTATATCTTCTAAAAGTCCCGTGGTTACGGTTGCTTTTTTTTCACCTGGTTCTTTGGTGACTACCTTGCAGTACCGGCCTACAAATCTTTTCATATATTTGTTTTCCATTTCTTCACCTTCTCATGACGTTTCACCTTCCGATACGATCCGATACCCGTGATGAATGATACCACGGTACATACTTTGTATAAGGAGTTTCTCACTTTTCCTATTTAAACACGTGTTGTTGTAATTATCAAATTGAAAGAATTGAAAAATTGTAAAAATGACAATATTTTTCAAAAAAAGATTATTAACCTTAAAAAAAACGTAAAAAAAATAAAAAATGTAAAATGAAAAAGAAAGAAAATGTTGTTTTTCCTTCTTTATAGTTCCACAACTCGATGATCAAATGTGTTAGGAGCACTGACCATGAAGATACCAGCTGAACCAACTTCAGGAACAAGTCGCCCATAGAATTCCTCTCTTGGTTCCAATCCTTCTGTATCTGAGAAAGCTGCGGTTAGATTTATTATTACTATCGCTAAATCGTGTGTACTAATACCATAATTATTGACGATACTATTGTCTTGGTCACGAATTGCGATAAGGCCAAAATTTGTTGAATTTAATACACCGGTGTTTAATGTATGAAAAATTCCATCTGGGCTTACGGTAGAATTAACAGAATCTGAATCATTCTGATAATTGAGTTCTAGTACAGTTAAATTATCATGTTGCAAGTAAATCAACGTTTCATTTAAATTTAGATCGTATGATCCGGCACGTGGCTGTATTGTGATAGCAAGATATTCTATTTTTGTTTTTTCTTCATCTGTGTATCCTGTTAAATCAACAATTTTCATTCCACTTGAAACTTCGCGAATAGTTTGTTTTCCAACTGCATGTGCTCTGTTTTGCAAATTTTCACTAGTTTGAATAATAACTGATGCAGCAACCGCAGCAACAAGAATCATTGCAATAAATACAATAAGTGTTCCAATCCCAATCGCAGCTTGAGTATCATGACGAATTTTTCTTTTTTGATGTCCATGTTGTCTACTTGGTTTAATTGCTACGATGGTGTTTATCTTTAAGCAACCGAGCCCTTGATCGGAGTTGATAAAAACAAATCCATCATCGCTATCAAAGTCTTCTATTTTTCCAGTGATAGCGCTGGCTCGGGTTTCCCCAGGTTCTTTAGTTACAATTTTGCAGTACTTGCCTACCAATCTTTTCACATACTTGCGTTCCATTTCATTTCACCTTTTCGTTTCGTTTCCGCGCCAAATGGCACGTATCGTGTTACATGTTCGCAAGTAACGGTATATAAACCCCAACTGGCAAACTCACCCAACTGCAAAACACACGTTTTTGACAAAAAAATCAAAATGACAAAATACCATCTTTTAAGATAGAAAACAGAAAAGTATTAAATAAAAATCTTTTTTTCTTCAATAAAATTTTTGGCATATATTGTATAATAAATATTAAATAATAACAAATTAACGTCCTTACTGATAATACTATGGGATTTCGAATACATCACGCTTCAGCTGCATTACCACTAGTTCTACTTCTCATCGCAATCATATTCATAGCACTCGCGGCAACATCAATGATAACTGCAGAAACAACCTCATCTCAAGAAGATCTAGAACAATATGTCGACGACGCCATCAATGAACTAACCTCATATATCAAAATACAAAACGTTTATGGAGTATATAGTCAAGAAAAACCATATCATCTCACAAAAATCGCTATTCAAGCAACACCACTTTTTCACCAAGAAATCAATCTCTCAACATGGATACTACAACTACAAACAAAAACAAATTTACAACTATACACCTATAATTACACGGTTTCATCACTTGAATCCTCAAGTGTGTTCTCACATCCTCAATGGAACCAACTAAAAAATATTCATTTTGGAATAATCAGCATCCAAGACCCAGATCAATCACTTAACACATTTCATAGTTTTAATGAACCAAATGATATGGCTTTTTTCACTCTTTCAATTGATGATTTGTCTATTACTAAGGGACAACAAGTAACACTTCTTTTATCTCCTGGAACTGGTATTGAAAAAACAATAACATTTCAAGCACCACTTCCCACAAAAACAGTAGTAAACCTTTGGTAAACACAAAAAAATGACAATCTTTATGAACCCCTTCAGTATAAATAACAATGGATAATGCACTAGAACAGGGGAATGGTGAGATCGCATTACAGGAATAATTCAACAAGATTTCGTGTCTAATTCTGAAGTTAAAACACATGATGAGATTTCAGATTTACTTGATTCGGTAAAAAATGTTGAAGAAAATTTTTCTAATCTAGATTTCCTCCAAGATCTACCGGACATGGTAGAATTGCCCAATAAGAATATTTCAGAACCAGAAATAACTCCCGAACCAGAAATACCAACCGAAACTATTCAAGAAATAAAGAAACCACAACATGAACCCCCAGAACATATCAAAGAAAATCAGCCTAATCCCATAAAAAATCATACAGATATATCCAAAGTCCGCTTTTATGTCCATAATTATTTAGCCAAACCAATAATTGGCCCACCAGAACCAGGTCATACCACGTTCACCCTTGAATTAAAAAATCAAAACATTACCGGTTTTCATCAACCAAAAACTGACACTCGATCACTAAAAGAACTTGCCCCAATAATAACTACGAAAATAAAGACACTGACAAAAACTATTAAAGACCGAGATTTCAAAAAAGATATTAAAAATCTAAAAAATCTTCCAACGATACTCAAAAAACAAGTTTCAAAAATTAGTATAGATGCAGTCAAAACCCTTCCAAAAAAAATACGATTAATGTTTTCAAGTGACTAAAAAAACAACACATTTTTTCATTTAATTTTTTATTTTCCAACTTCATCATTAAAATCAGTATTATATCTAAATGGATTAATGATAAATACACTCATCTCACCACTACTCACCGTTTTCCCATTACTATCAAAAATTTTCGCTTCAACGGAATGATTCAAAAAACCAGGTTCATTCCATTGCCACACAAACGGTTCATCAGCAAGTGTTTTTTTCAACACTCCATCAACATAAAACTCAGCCTTTGACACATCCTGTTTTTCAACCGTTACACTCATCGGCCCAAAAATAACTGGTTTAATAAACGGAAACAATCGACGATTTTTAACATACACGTAACTATCAAAAGAAATACCTTTAAACCGACAAATCCCGTAAAATAATCCGCCACCAAGTACCAAACCAACTAACACCATCATTAACCCATATTTTTCAACAAAACTTGGTTGCGGAGGCAATTCATATTGAAAATAAAAATAAGTAGCCGCATCACTAGATGATTTAGACCCATGCACTGCTTCAACATCAATGATAAACGTATATGTTCCATTTGCCCAATAACCTGGAGGAGTATACGTAAATGTTTTATTATCACTAACTTCCAATTCAGTTGTTACTTCAATATCATTAAATGAAGCATAACCAATACTAACGGGAACATTATATGAGATAGTAATCGTTTGTTGAAACTTATCAATAACACCACTATCTGCTGGATGAAAATCTGCTTCAATCTCTGGGAGCACATCCTCAAAAATAATATCATACTTTGTGGAAGGATCATCCAACACATAAATATGATCATTGTTTCGCCAGATCAGTTCAGGTGAAATATCCCGCCCATTAGTAACATCTCTAATCTTTTTTAAATCCGCATCAGGATAAACCGTATCTTCAATATCGATCCAAATCCATCCTGATTTATCAACCTCAATAGTTAATGTTGCTTCCTCAGATTGATAATTAATAACAACATTTTCCTTAGAAACTGTTGGAGTCACAACACTGATAAATTCAATAGTATCAGATTCGGGTTGCCAGAAAAACTCAGGAACAATTGTATCATCTACAGATAAAAGAAACGTTACCTCATCATCAAGGTTAATAACTGAGACAAGATTTATCTCTCCATTAGGATCAACAAACATATCCACATCACCATTCCCATCAGTATCATAGCAAACAAATGGATCAGTAAGTGGTCTTGTAAGAATGTCTTTATTGTTAATAACTACAAGTGTTTCACTACTTGCATTCAAGGGACGTGCGGGTAGAACCTGTATCGTCTGCTTACATTCACCAATGTTTCCTTCATCATCAGTAGCCGTTAAAACAACATTGTATGTTCCATCAGCTGAAAATTCATAATTAATAATAATACCATTTTTTGTAATACCATTACCAAAATCCCACTGATATGAAATGATCTCTCCATCAAGATCAAAACTATCTGATGCATCAAATTCAACTGATTCTGAAACATTAGCCACCGGATCAGATGAAAAAACAGCGAAAGGCCTAGTGGTATCTGCACTGTTCCCAGAAACATCCGTTGCGGTAACAATACAATAAAAATCATCATATGCCTTGGAAAGCACAACTGTTTTCTCAAACACGTTTTCACTTTTTTGATTCATCACAACCGTTTGAATGTTCGATTCATTATCCATCCAATATGATAACGTAACATTTTCAATTTCAACATTATCCTCAACAATGGATTTAATCGTGAACAATGTTGAATCATCAGTAATTACTAATTCCTGAGTAGAAATCTCAATCGTTGGAGATAATTCATCAGGAGTTACAATCACATATGTATTATCAGTATCATTCCCACCATGATTATTTTCAACTGTTAACTGTACTGAGTAATTCCCAGACGATTCAAATAAACGCTCAATTGTTTCACCTGTTGCAGTATACCCATCTTCGAACTCCCAAGTATAACTAGATAAATTCACACTTTGATTTACATCACTACTTTCAGAACCATCAAAAACAATATTTTCAAAAACCGATCCATAATATGGTCCACCAGTATCAGCAAGAGGCCTACGATACACAATAGGACGTTCATCTGTTCTGTCACTGCCTTCAATAATATAGGGTGTATCGCCTAATCCATCACGATTTTCATCAGTTCCGGTATAATCATCCCAATAATTACCGGCGATAAATGGCCCATAAATAATATTTTGTGATGAGATATTACTATGATACCATTGATTTTGACTATCCTCTGGACTGATATCTTTAGCATTCAATTGATTACTGCTAAAATAATTATTATAAATCTGATTATGTAAAGAATAATAATTTAAATACATACCATGCCTATTATTCTCTGTAATTCTATTTTCAGATATAATATCGTTTGTTGAATTCTGCAATCGTATACCATCCAAACCATTGGACGTAACCTTGTTTTTTGTCACGATGCTTTCAGTGTCTGCAAATAAAAAAATCCCGTGTTTCCCATTATCCTCTACTATATTTTCAGAAATAAACGAATCAGATCCAACAACAAAAATCCCATAATTCCCATTCCCAATGATCTCATTATCAGTAACACTTGTATTTGCCACATCATCCTCTATTCGAATACCCGTATGATCATTGCCATAAATGGTATTCTCAGAAATCTGGTTATCTTCACAGATATCATTGAGATAAACTCCGTAATGACCATTTTCATAAACCGTGTTCTTTCTAACCAAATTATCTGTGCATGACCCATTGAAAAAAATCCCTAAGTTCTCATTTTCATAAAATGAATTATACTCAATAATATTTTCATTAGAAGAAATTAGATAGGTTGCATTAACTGTACTTGTAATAGTATTCTGAGCAATTATATTATTATCGCATTCATCAACAAAGATACCACAACTACAATCAGTTATCGTATTTTCCACAATGTTTCCCGATCCCGAAGAAATATGTACTGCAGCATCTGTTTTATTGGTTCCACTGTTTTGAATAGTAAACGTACTCAGATCGACATTAGATGCAGTAATAGTAATAACTGATCCCTTACCCCCTCCATCAATTAATGTTGTTCCTCCATCCTCTCCAAAAAGATCAACTGTTTTATCGATAAGAATATTCTCATAGTATGTTCCTTTATAAACAATGATTCTATTCCCTGTTGATGCATTATCAATTGCATGTTGAATCTGGTCAAAATGAGATGATTTCCAGCCTGGTGTAGTAGCATTAAAATCATCATCAACATAAATTTTAGGTGCTGAATCAGCCATAACACTCCTTGAATTGAATTGAAAATTGACCATGGAGTGTAGGAAGAGCACACTCATTAATAGTATGACAACTATCTTTTTCATCCCATCCATCTGCATAAGTATGTATTTATGCATATAAAGCAAAGTCATAAAAAGATTACTGTTTTAGCAGTCTTTGAAGACGAGATTTTACCAAAAGGTTAAAAGAAAACAATTGTTTTCTACCAATGTGAGGATTCTTTGAGGAGAGATTCATGAAAAAAATAGTACTTGATGAAAATGAACTTCCAGATAAATGGTATAATATTCAAGCTGACTTACCAACACCCCTTGATCCACCGTTAAATCCACAAACACAACAACCAATTGGACCACATGATTTAGAAGCCATCTTTCCGAAAGCATTGATTAAACAAGAGATGAGTCAAGAGCGATATA
Source organism: Thermoplasmatota archaeon (assembly GCA_018334795.1). Taxonomy (GTDB): domain Archaea; phylum Thermoplasmatota; class E2; order DHVEG-1; family DHVEG-1; genus EX4572-165. The sequence goes on along the minus strand of JAGXLH010000010.1, from coordinate 14,643 downwards.
TTCCTATTCCTGAAGAAGTAAAAGAGATTTATCGAATTTGGCGACCAAGCCCACTAGTTCGTGCTGAACGATTGGAAAAAGCATTGAAAACACCAGCTAAAATCTATTACAAATGGGAAGGAGTAAGCCCGCCAGGGAGTCATAAACCAAATTCATCGGTTCCTCAAGCCTATTACAATATGAAAGAAGGAGTACAACGAATTGCAACAGAAACAGGAGCTGGACAATGGGGATCAGCTCTAGCATTTGCAACTGGTTTATTTGATTTACAATGCCGAGTGTACATGGTGAAATGCAGTTATGAACAAAAACCATATCGGAAAGTACTCATGCAAAACTGGGGAGCTGAAGTATATCCAAGTCCAACGAATTTGACAAATGTAGGAAAAGAAATCCGAGAAAAACTACCCGATACAAGCGGCAGTCTTGGTATTGCAATTAGTGAAGCAGTGGAAGATGCAGCCACTCATGAAAATACTAATTATGCACTTGGATCAGTATTGAATCATGTAGTTCTTCATCAAAGTATCATAGGACTTGAAATGAAAAAGCAATTTGAAAAAATAGATGATTATCCCGATGTAGTTCTTGGTTGTGTTGGTGGAGGTAGTAATTTTGCTGGGGCTGCATTTCCATTCGTTCAAGATAAAATAAATGGCTCCCATCCAGATACAAAGATTGTTTCTGTTGAACCACTTGCTTGTCCAACGTTAACAAAAGGACAATACCGGTATGATTTTGGAGATAGCGTGGGATTAACACCACTGTTAAAAATGCATACATTAGGTCATAGTTTTGTTCCCGCCGCTATTCATGCCGGAGGCCTACGGTATCATGGTGATTCACCACTGCTTTCCAAATTGACAAAGGAAGGATATATGGAAGCCGTAGCCTATTATCAAAAGGATATTTTTGATGCGGCAATACTTTTTGCTCAAACCGAAGGTTTTGTTGTTGCTCCAGAAGCAGCTCATGCAGTAAAAGCAGCAATTGATTTTGCAAAAATGGCAAAAAGAGACAATGAAGAACGAACCATCGTGTTTGCAAATAGTGGTCATGGTCATTTTGATTTATCTGCATATGATGCATATCATGGTGAAGACATCATTGATTATGCTCATCCAGAAGAATTAATAGAAAAAGCAATGACTGAACTTCCAAATATCTAACTTTTCCAACAAAATAAGTTCTTTTTTCAAAGAAGTCCTTTTTTGGACTTCTTCATTTTCCTCTTAATTACAGAGTTTTTATAATAGTGACGTAATTGCGATTTCATAAGAAAAGTAAACTAACTGCCATAATGAACATACCGATGATCAAACCGAAAATAACACAATGGCCATGTCCATATTGATGAGCTGTTGGAAGCAGTTCATCAGCTGAAATATAGACCATTATTCCTGCGATGAATGCTAGAAGAAATGATAAAATCCAATCTGAAATAAAAGGCATCAAGATAAGAAATCCGATGACGGCTCCAAGAGGTTCTGAAAAACCTGATAAAAAAGAATAAACAAAAGCTTTCTTTTTATCTCCTGTTGCAAAAAAGATAGGCATGGAAACAGAGATACCTTCAGGAATATTATGAAGCGCTATTGCAAACGTGATTAATATGCCCAGTCTCACATCAACAAGGGCAGACCCAAACGTTGCAATTCCTTCAGGAAAATTATGAATTGTGATAGCAAGTGCTGTAAAAAGACCAACTCTCATTAATTTATGATCTACCTCTTTTTCGTTTTTTTCAATTTTTGGATAATGATGCGGATTTTCAAAATCTGGAATCAAAACATCAATCATTCCAATGACGATGATTCCCGCAAAAAATGCGTATAGTCCCCAAAGATCCCCCACAACTGAAAGTGCTTCTGGCAATAGTTCAACAAAGGAAATATAAAGCATAACTCCAGCTGAAAGGCCCAGAGTAAAACAAAGATATCTTATGTTTGGTTTCTTAATAAAAAAAGCAATGGTACTTCCAATTCCTGTTGAAAGACCTGCAATCAAGGTCAAAAGAAATGCAGGAGCAATATTACCAGCTATATCCATGAAATAACTCCAGGTATTAATCACGTTATTTTATTAATATTTTCCATTCAAATCTGATTTAACATGATATAATGATGAATAAAATATTTTAATTTTTCCTTTTTTATAATTTTCCCATCCCTATAATATTTTTTAAATTTCAAAACAAAAGTTAATGAAAAAAACGCCGAGGAGGAGATTTGAACTCCTGTGAGACCGAAGTCTCACGAGATTTCCAGTCTCGCGCCGTGCCAGGCTGGGCCACCTCGGCAATAATAAGTTATCAAGGGGGTAACAAACCTGTTATATTAATGTTTTTTCCAGATAGAAGGATATGTTTTCTTCTTCATAAACACTTTTTCTGGATTAACACAAACACCCGTATCCTGATCAATGATTTCTTCAGTGCTCATCAATGATTTTCCTATAGCAACGATTTCTTTTTTTAATGAAAACAATGCAACAACATCATTTTTTGAAATATCTGTATCAACTTCCACAACTCCAGGAACTGCAAGTGTTGCACCATGACAAACTGCATCAATAGCTGAATCTCTAAGGATTATTTTTGGTAAGAATTCAAATACTCGTTCAACTGGTAGCAACACGTTTTTTAATTCATCTGGATTTCCTTCATTGTAAAAAATGTATGCGTCTTTTACATCATGTAGGTTCACAAGATCTTGTTCTGTAAATCTACCGACTTTTGTTCTTCGTAATTCAGCCATATGAGCACCCACACCAAGTTTTTTCCCAATATCTACACAGAGTGTTCGCACATAAGTTCCTGCTTCACAACCAACTTTAAATAATACTTCGTTTTCTTTTTGTTCTAATAATTGTAAGTAGTAAATCTCACGTTTTCGCTTCACTCTTTTTACCGCTGATCGAACCGGTGGCAATTGAGTAATCGATCCCGTAAACTGCTTAAAAACCGCTTCTACTTTTTTTTGAGAAACAGTTTTGTGAAGTTTCATTAATCCAACATATTCTTTTCCTGCTTGAGAAAGCACGGATAAAGATTTTGTAGATTGACCAATACCAAGGGGAAGAATCCCTGTTACTTTTGGATCAAGTGTTCCTGCATGACCCACTTTTTCGATTGAAAAGATCTTTCGAACCCATGAATCAACTTGATGGGCGGTTGGTCCACTTGGTTTATCAAGAACGATTATGCTATTTTGTATTAATTCTGAAACTGTTCTTTTTTTTGGATGTTTTCCGTGATATGGATCTGTTTCAACAGAGACTTTGATGAGTCTTTTTCTTTTTTTTTCACTGGGTAATTCTTGCATAACTAATCCTCAATGAGATTTCTGCGCAGTCTTTAATTTGTCAAGACTAATTTGAAGGATTTCTTGTGGTTTCTTATTTGATGAATCAACACAGAGATCATAAATTGAGGTATCCATGATATCAATATCATAATACGTTTTGTATCTTATCTGCTCACTTTTTTGCCGATTTAAAAGTTTTTCATGTTGCTTTTTTATGTTCCCTCCTTCCCGCTCAACGATCCGTTCTGCTCTAATACTTGGTTTTGCATCAATCCAAATTTTAAAAGCAGTTATATTATTAAGAACCGCAAGCCAACCCGCTAGTCGTCCTTCAAGAATCACGTTTCCTTTTTTTAGAATTGTAACTTGTTTTTCATCTAGTTCTCGATCTATATCATCATGGGTTTCACAATACGATCCAAAATCAGCAAGGCTCATGTTATGTTCTTTTGCTAATTCTCGAAAGATCATTCCGGAATAAACATAGGGAAGAGATAATCGCTCATGTAAAAGTTCCGCAATTGTTGATTTACCACTTCCAGGAGTTCCACTGAGTGTTATACGGACCATACTGTTACCGTAATGGAAGTATCTTTTTTTTGGTTTCCTTCCACCAATCAGACCAGCTTACCCATTTTAAGCCTTGACGAATGACTTGACCAACAACCATTGAGAACACTAAGTACAACCAAAGCCAGGCTTGCCACAGGAATTTATCGAAAAAGGAAATGTTCTGCGACCAAGGAACGGTGAAGAAATAATAATCCAGGTTGCCAAGGAAAAACCGAAGCCACATAAAGATTGGAACGATGAATAAAAATAAGAAAAACATGGGTTTCATCATACCACTTGATGCTTCAGTTTGCCGTTTCATGATTTCTGGTTGCATTTTCATTAATTTATTAACTCTGTTTGTGTTTCCTTCTTTACGAGCTTTGGTAATTTCTTTTTGAAATGCTTTTGTTGACTCCTGAGACTCACCCATTTTCACCCAATCAGTGAATAAATTTTGAAAGAATGAAGAAAGAAAAACCACAACGGTTCCTGCTAACACCAAGGTTAACACTGGGTATTGACCACTAAATCCGATCAGTGGATAAAATGCTGAGTTTAATGATGTTGCGATAAATGCACTAATCCCTGGATCTCCAAAGATAAATAACATTACAAACATCAAAAGCATAAGTAATAATAATTGACTGCTTTGGGCTTTATCATCAAGTTTAAACATATTTCACACCACTTGGCAAGATACTATTTTTTATAATACATCATTTTTTAATGAGTAGATAATATCTCATATAAATAAATAGGGGAAAAAGAGAGATAACTATCTTTGTTATCTACTCGTTTCCGAAGAATCCACGAAGCACTGGATGCATTTCCATTGCTTGTTCTTTTCCAATTTGTTCATACAATTGAGTAATGATACTCACAGCTAGTAAAACACCTGTTCCACTTACATTACCAACAGTTCCAATAGCATCAGAAAAACCAGCTAACGCACCCACCAATGCACCACTAATAACAGTAATCACTGGAATATATCGCTGAAGAACTTTTTTTAAGACACGCGGATCACGTCTGAACCCAGGTATTTGCATACCGCTACCTTGTATCTGCTTTGCTACATCTTCTGAACCCATATTTGTTGTTGCAATCCAAAATTTTGCAAATAAGATAGATCCAATAATCATAACTGAAAGATAAATAATAACTTTTAAAGCAAACTGCCAAGGTGCATGACCTCCATATCCTCCGCTCATTATAGGTAACAACCAACTATTAATGCCACCAAGACTGGATAGGTACCACGCGCCACCGGCTAACGGCTGAGTACTTACTGCTAAATCATATGTTCCAATCCACCATTGACCACCGAGGAGAGGAATATCTGATTGATACAGCATCATTGCAAACATGTTTATATTTGCAAGAAGTGCAGAAACTAAAATAACGGGTATGACTGAAGCATACATCAACTTAATTGGATATCTGCCCCGAGCTCCACGAACTCGTCCGTGAGCAAGAGGTAATTCAACCCGAGACCCTGCAATATAGACAACAAGGAAAAAAATGAAGAGAGTCCCTAGTAATGGAACTATCGCATTAGAAAAACCAATGTTAGGATTTCCTAAAAACAATGATTGATATCCACCCCCTACAATCTCACCAAGTGACATATGTGAAGTGAGGTAATATGTTCCCGGAATAACTCCTGCAGGAGGATTACTCATACTTACTACACCTCCTTGTACGGGAATCCAGTTGAACATACCAGTAAACAATGCTTGTGAGACACCGGCAGCAATGAATAATGAAATACCTGAACCAATCCCCCATTTTGAAATAGTTTCATCCATAAAGAATACAATAAGCGCTCCGATGACCAGTTGAAGAACAATGATGCTGTCTGCTAGCGGAACACCCACTGCGTTGATAAGGCCTTCTGTTGGTTCAAGATATCCGAAGATTTGTGGTATTGCTTCAATAAAGATCATGGCAATAACAAGGATTTTTTGCGTTCCTTGATAAATTGCTTTGTCCTCTGCATTTGTCAAATCAAGATTAATAATTTTCGCTCCGACAAATAATTGTAAAATAATGGATGCAGTAACGATTGGTCCTATACCAAGATGCATAATGGACCCCGATGCACCCGCCATAATAAATCGGTATTGTGAAAATAAATCGATAACATCAGGTTTCAAACCAAAAATCATGACATTAGTGAGGATAAAATAAATAATCAATGCAAGCATCGTCCAGAAAATCTTCTTTTTAAAAGTGACATGCCCTTCTGGTTTTTTAATTGCAGGCCATCGATCTATTAATGGCCTCAACTTGTATAGATAACTCTTCTTTTCTTCTGCCATAGCAAACCCGGAATCTCTTTTTTTATTCAGGAATGGTGACTTCGCCACCATTACCCTTGATTTTTTCCATTGCTTTCTGTGAAGCTTTTTTTACTGTTATTTTATATCCTTTGGAAACAGATCCACCGCCTAACAACTTGTCATATCCTTCCTCTGTTAAATTAATTGTTGTTTTTTTAGGAAATTGTTCTTTGAGTTTTCCAACGTTAATAATAGTATTTTCCACTCTAGTTCCTTGTGGACGTTTGAATCCATGTTTTCCAAAGGAATGATTAGGCATGTATTTGTTTAAATGCATAATTCGGTGTTTTGACAGGCCGGCGTTTCCTCTTCCGCCACGGAGTCCGGCTCCTCGACCGGCTTTTTTCCCTCGGCCGTGTGTCATTGATCCTCTGAATTTCTTGGTCTTTTTCCGAGTCATGTTCATCACGTTTCCTGTTGTTTCTCTATCGAGCTCTAAATCGAATGCAGATAAAGTAATGTGTTATTATACTTTCGGATGGTTTTCTGCTTTTGTTCCTGAATTCATCAGGGTTTTTTAAGTTTTTGTAAGGTTTTTTTGTTTTTTTGCATGTATTGATTAAAGCAATTGTCTATTTTTTTCATGATGGCCGAATAGCCTCTAACTTTTTTTTTAGAAGAAATCGCCTAATCACTTGTTTTTTAAGAAAAGTTTAAATAAAAAGCACAATATAAGTTTACCTAGATATTTAAGATTTAATATATAAAGGAGGCATAAAATATGGTGTCAATTCAAAAGAAAGGTTTGATACTTGCGGTTGCAGCTCTTTTTCTTAGTCTAGCAATGGCTCCTGCAATCACCGCAGATCAAAAAGCAAACCAACCTACATACGCTGTTGAATTAACTTCTGTTGCTGAAAATGGACAGTTCGTCAAAGAAACAATGGTTCTCACCGAAGAAGAAGTTCAAGTGTTACAGTCACGATTATCTGGCTTACTTGATCTTTTAAAAAATCAAATTGATATAGATGGGGTGCTTGAATTATTGTTAAAGTTTCTCAACGTAGGAGACTATCCTATCCTTTCTCGTATTGTGGGTCAGATTTTTGATTCTGAAATGCTGACAAAGGGAAAACTTGTCTTCAGTGAAGGTTGGAGCATGTCCTTAAATCCATTTAAGAAAGGTGGCGTTTCCTTTATGAAACCTATCGAGTTTTGGATGTATCAAGAAGGATCAGAAATGTTTAAGATACCAAGTATAACCACCATCATAGATTTAAATCCGTTTGAAACAACAACTGTTACTGGAAATCAAATTGGGTTTATGTTCCGATTCAAAGGAATTTATGTTGAGATCCCTCAACAATTGCCACAACAAAGTTTTACGTTTTTCTTAGGATTAAGTCGATTTGCTACTGCTGTTGAACTTATTAGCCTTTCAGACTTTACTAACTAAAAAAACGTTTTTTTCTTTTTCTTTTCACTTTTTTTTCACTACAATAAACACAAGATTTATTATTATCTTTTTCTATAATATTATTTGACGTTTAGATAAACAAGGGGTTTTTAGAATATGCCAAATAAATCAAAAAGTGTTATTGCTATTTTTTTTGTTAGTATCTTACTTGTTCCAACCATTATCCCCTCAGCGAAAGCAGGTTTTTTTAGTGATGATGAAAAAATCGTAAAAGTCGCTTTTATTTGGCAGCGATGGGACATCCTTGATCTTCCAGCAAGAATCATGATGATGATGTACAAACGAATATTACGTCAAGCTGAAAAAGAATATGATGTTAACATTCAAATCTTTGAATTTTGGGATCGGTGGCGAGGTGGAGATGTTCAATCGGGTAAACTAGAAAAGTATGATATCGATGTGGTTGTTGGTCCTGGTGGCGTTGGTGGTTGGAATAGTCCTCGTGCTTATCGGGTTGAGCTGAAAAAGTTCGTTCGAAATGGTGGAGGATTTTATGGAATCTGTGGTGACTCAACGTTTGGCTCCCTTGGTGTGGTTAATCTTCCAACTGGTTATAAAAAACCATTAAAAAAAGCGATTGGTGAACGATCATTTACTCCAATGTTAGGACTTGCGAATGTGTATACTGATGCAAGTGCTTTTGATCATATTTTGAAGTATCCATTCTGGTTTAAACGAGCAGATATGATAAAGCTTGTTGGTCAACTTCCGATTTCCCGAGCGCCGATCAAAATTCAATCAGCTGATTTACCTATTCAGGAGCCATACGCCCGTAGTCGAGTTCGAGTTATGATGGGTAATGCTCCGTTGGTGGACGGACCAATTATTTTACGATTGTTTATGCCCAAAGTTCATGACATTGCCGTTTTTAGAGGAAGTGACAATCCATATGATGATACCATCAAAGGAAAAAAAGCAATTGTCGCAACACACTATGGCAGAGGCCGTGTAGTACTTTCAGTACCACATCCAGAGTTGACTGTTGGTAATTCAAAAGCCCATGATCTCTTTGCAAGAAACCTGTTGTGGTGTTCCAAAAGCCTTCCGGTGAGAGAATCATTGAAAACCCTTTTGAAACCATGGATGATTTGGTTTGTATCTGATTATTTAGAACATGAAAAACTCATTTGGTTTTTACTTACTCTTCAGCAGGCAAGTGAATGATCCGTAGGCAACTTACAGATACCCTCCCCATAAGTTTCTTGTGAAATGTGAATTGGCCTTTTAATGGAAATGAAATTTCAAATGTATCATCAATCGTTGCATTAAGAGATCTAATCATCTTGGTTAAAAAAGGAACTGTTTTAGTTAAATGTAATGAATAAACAACAGATGCATTACGAATTGCTTTTTCTAAAAATACTCGGTCTGCATGCTGATTTGCTTTTTGTGCACCAAATGGAGGATTCATAATCACCGTATCAGCTGAAAAATCACTTTTCAATATATCTTGCACTAAAAAAGTGATATCAAGATGATGTTTCTGAGCAAATGATTCAGCTAAAGAAATACAGTCAACATCTATATCAATGCCAATTACGTGCTTGGCGTTTAATACTTTTGAACCGACTGTAAACATACCTGTCCCACATCCAAGATCAACAACGGTTTTATTGAGGATATCATGGTTTTGATATGCATAAAATAATATGTCAGCAGCAATCGTTGCAGGTGTTTGATATTGTTCAAAAGAAGGTTTGGGTTGATTAAAATCAGGTATTTTTTGTAAAAACATTTCTAATTGCTTTTTTTTCATTGTGGTAACCATAAACCATGATTATGATGAGGACATGTTTTCCATTGTTTTTTTATTCTTTTCCTTTTTCAAGGTGAAATAAAAGGTACTTCCCTTACCCGGTCCTTCACTTTCAGCCCAAATATGTCCACCATGTTTTTCAATGATTTTTTTAGTAATCGTCAATCCAAGACCACTGGAATCTAAGTTATGGCGGCTTTCATCTGCTTTATAAAATTCATCAAACATTTGTGATAGTTGTTCTTCGCTCATTCCAATTCCGCTATCTGTCACAGAGATTGTTATTTCATCAGTACCCGTGTCTTCTGCTGAAATAGTAACAACTCCACCGTCTTCAGGAGTATATTTAATAGCATTGGTCAACAGATTGTTAAATACTTCCTGAATGCGAAGTTTATCTCCATGAACGATCAGATCAGAATTCACATGGGAATGAACGGAAATATTATTTTCCTCAAAGAGGACTTGATTATTTTTCATCACTGCATCTATTTCATCTGAAAGTACGATTGATTCCATTGAAAAATTAATTTTATCCGTGTTCAACTTGGCTAAATCAATGGTTTTGTTCACCAAATCTTTCATAAAATAAACATTTCGGATGATAACTTCGAATAATTCATCATCTTTCTTTTCTTTCACTTTCTCTTTAAGAATTGGAAGCAAAACCATCAATGGGGTAATGGGGGTTTTCAAATCATGACCAAGTTGATTAATAAAATCATCTTTTTGTTTCATTAACTGTTCAACTTCTTGAGTTCGAAGTTTAACCTTTCTTTTTAAATCTTTATTGATAATATATAATAATTCATGAGCATCTTCAAGTTCTTTAATCATCATCTTCTGCTTTGTAATATCCCGAACAACACAAATCAATCCATCTTCAATCCCGGTCAATGTAATTTCCTGATTAAACGTTGTCCCATCTTTTTTCTTTCCGACTGCTTCTCCTCTCCAACGACCATGTTCTTGAAAAGTAGGCATGATTTCTTCATCAAATCGAGATAACTCCTTTTCCGTATACAGTGTTCGCCAACTTTTCCCAATAAGATCTTGGGGGGTATCATAGCCATAAATTGAGGCATGAGCATCATTTAAATACTCATATTCTCCTTTTTGATTTAGAATGCCGATACCATCCACTGAGGATTTAATGGCCGTAAGTTGTTTATTAATTGTTTTTGCGGATTTCTTTCGTTCAGTAATATCCGATGCAGTAACGAGAATAGCACGTTTTCCAATAAACAAAATCGTTTTAGTATTCAACTCCACCCATTTTTCAATCCCTTGTTTCGTGAGAATTTTAAATTCATAATGAGATGGAGGATTTCCCCCTTTTTGACGTAACTTCCCTCGTTGAATGATCATATCTTTAAAATCGGGATGGGTAAATTCCCAAAATTTCATTTGTAATAATTCTTTTTTTGAATAACCAGTTATTTTCTCTGCAGCAGGATTAGCATAGATCCATCTATCGTTTTGATAGATCATAATGGCAATGGATGCCGCTTCGGTAAATGTTCGAAATTTTTCTTCACTTTCCTGCAAGGCGTTGGTTGCATTTTTTCTACTGGTGATATCTCTTAGGGATAACACATATCCATTTGGTTGATTACTTGCTATTACTTTAGAAAGAGTAGCATCATAATATTGGGTAAAATTAGATTTGTTTAATTTAATTTCAAAGCTATGCTTTATGTTTGATTGGTTAAATGCATAAAAAATTTCAGGAAAAGAGGTAAACACCTCGTGAGATTTTCTTCCAATGATTTCACTTGCATTCAATTGAAAAATTTTTTCTGCACTGTTATTTAATTCAATAATTCTTTTATCAGTATCAAATACAACTATCGGATCCTTCAAATTATTAAATACCGTTTCTTTTGAAACAGGAAAAACATCAATAAGTTTGAAATAAGTAAAACCATAGGTAATGATCAAGCCTGTGAATGCAAAACTAATTGGAGTTAAATCAAAAGAACCAAAAACTGAATACAATAATTCAAGAGAATAAATTGCATTTGCGATCCAGGGAACAATTGCTCCTAATAACAACAGAAAAGCTTGCTTTTTATAGAAATTTTGAAGTGTTATTGCACTTCGAATAAGATACATCGTCGCTAAAATAAGTATGACATATGCATAACCCCAAAACAACCACCAAGCAGGTCCATGCACTACTGACGTTTCAACAAATGAACCGAGGAACACATAATCAATATTTTGCCAGAAAAGATGATGAAAATTATCAGTAAAAATAATTATCAAACTAACAAGTGGGATACTATACAATGCAACTATGCTTTTCCAGTTTACCCAACTATCCCTACCCGTCCAGGAACTAGCAAGAAGAAGCCAAGTGGGCGGAATAAAAACGATGCCTAGATATTTCCATTGTTCACAGAGATACGTTAAATCGGTTGAAGTAAACCATAATGCTAGTCCACTTCCAAAAGACCAGATACCAACACATGTTAAAAGGAATGTAAAATATTTTGCAGGAGTCATTTTTTGTTGAATAACAAACGTATGCCACGCATAATATGCTAGAATAAACGCAAAAATTCCTGATAAAAATAACAAATACAGATACGTATCTACGATGTCAATCATTCTTCACTCACCATCTTTTACTAACGAGTTTTTCCCATCACAAAAAAACTCATTTCGTTTCACATCCCATCCTTGATATAGTTTAATACAATATCATAAACTCGCGGTCATATAAAATGTTAACCAATGAATACAAAAAATATTTCTCAATGAAAAATAAGAATTTTTCTCAGGCGCAATATTTATGTGCTCCTATTTATTTCACCTGCCGCTAAAGAAGAAAAATAGAACGTAATGGGCTTGTAGATCAGCTCGGAAGATCGCTTCCTTGGCATGGAAGAGGCCTCGGGTTCAAATCCCGACAAGTCCACTCTTATTTTAAAATGTTATGTCCTTCCAATCAAAATAAAACATTGCTGCAATTAGCGCAATGATGGTAACAAGGATTAAAATTATGTTACCGGTAGCATCTATTTGCCCTAGTTTTAATGCATTATACGGTTTGAAATAATGTTTTAATGAGATAAGACCTAGTGTTTCATAATCAGGTATCATTTCAGCTATTGAATCAAAGATAAACATTGCTACTACAATAGCCATCATCACTACACTTGCTTTCATTTTTTCATCAAACAATGTTGAAATAAATAATCCGATAGCGATAATGGAGAAAAAATAAGGTAATGAAATAAGATGAGTTAAGGTTAGATGCCAGAAATTAAGATCTTCACCAATTGCTATGGTCATCATCATAACGGTAAGCATGGCAACAAAATTGATGATAAGAACCATTGGGAGAAGCCCAAAGAATTTCTCAATAATAATTTGTTTCCGAGAAACTGGATTTGACATTAAGATATCAATTGTTTTTGATTCAATTTCTTTAGCAATACTTGATGCGGCAAGAAATCCAATAATGATTCCAAGGATAAGTACCCAAAAGATTTGATACATTTCCATGTTTAAAAATCCAACATAACTTGCCATATCTTCGTAACCTGGAATAAAAGCAAAAGAATCCAATGCTCCAGATTCTCCCATTTCTACCATCATTTCTTCAAAGGCAGGAAACATCCCGGCATATAACGCGGCCATTCCAGAAAAAAGAAGTGTAAGAATTAAGGTGGATTTCCAGTAATCTTTAATGGTTTGAATAGCGATGCGAAAACGAAGGATGTCAAGTATTCGCTGACTGACGGTTTGCATTAGTTATCCTCTCCTTCATCATAATAACGAATAAAGATGTCTTCAAGACTGAACTCCTGGATTTCTAAATCAACGATAGTATATTTCGCTATTTTTTTGATAGTTTCATCAATATGGTCTTCAGTAACAAATTCGATCCATCCATTTACCTGTTTTGCATTGGGAAACGAAGTAAGTTTTTCATTTGATTCTTTTATTTTCAATCGAATCTTTTTCCCTTTTTTCTTTTTCAGATCCTCAATTCGTTCAAGTGCAACAATATTTCCTTTTCGAATGATAGCAACCCGGTCACATATTTTTTCTACTTCACTGAGAATGTGGGAAGAAAAAAACATGGTTCGGCCTTTTTCCTTTTCATTTTGTAAAAAACGATAAAATTTTTGTTGTAATAATGGATCAAGTCCACTTGTTGGTTCATCCATGATCACGATTTCAGGATCATCCATAAACGCTTGTACAATCCCTAGTTTTTGTTTCATTCCTCGCGAATAGGTTTTGATTTTTCTGTCAAGTGGTAATTCAAAAATGGTTTGAAGTTCATTAAGTAATGATAAATCAGTGTTTCTAATATCACTAAAATATTTGAGGCATTGTTTTCCAGTTAAATGTTCATATAACGCGAGTTCACCAGGTATATATCCAACCTTTTTTCGGATATCTACAAGATGATCATTTATTTTTAATCCACCAACTAGAGCAGTTCCAGCATTTGGCTTTAAAAATCCAAGTAATGTTCGAATGGTTGTAGTCTTTCCTGCTCCATTTGGGCCAAGGAATCCAAAGATTTCTCCTCTTTTAACTTTGAAAGAAATGTTATCAACAGCGATAACATCTTTATATTTTTTTGAAAGATGACTTACTTGAATTGCATCTTTATATGAATGACTTGATGGAGTAGATGATTGTGTTTTTTGTTCTGCGATAGTTTTTTTAAATCTAATGTATCCTTTTAATCCGCAGTGATCACAAGTAACAATCTTTTTTTCTCCTGGTTTTCCCATGATTTGAAATTGATGGTTGCATTGAGGACATTTCACAGATTTCTTCTTCAATCCATCAGTCATGTTTCCTTCACCTTTTTTTAAGATTAGGTAACTTTTTAGATGTATTGACACATCTTAAACAATGTTTTAATGATTTCCTAAAAAAGCGGGCCAAGATAATATCCGGTTAGCAAAATTATTGTTGAGGAAACAGTGATTAAGATGTTATCATCGATTGGTCCGAATTCATATCGTTCAACAAAGGAGGCAACAACAGCAGCAAGAACGCCCCAAAAAGGAATGCCGGCCATACCTGCGAAATAATAACCAAGAGGAATACAGACTATGACCATGAATACATTACCAATAGGATTCTTCGTTCGTTTTTTAAAAACTGCATTTCGGACAACCCCAGTTACTCCATCTCCAAACGCCATGAACAATGGTGGAATAATGGCAATCCATGGTGTTCCAACGACAAGCCAGATAAGAAAAACAGTTAACGCCCACATTAAACAAAAACCCT
>JAGXLH010000083.1 GCA_018334795.1 Thermoplasmatota archaeon | reverse complement strand
GATTGGGAAGAATAAAGATAGAAGTTCCATAATTTCGCTATTACGATTTTTTTGAGATTTTTATTTACTACTCTTTTACTCAACACAGACATAATAATCTGAGGAGGTGACAAACATATGAAAGGAACAGTAAAATGGTTTAATGATCGAAAAGGATATGGATTCATACTTGGTGATGATGAAAAAGATATTTTTGTTCATAGAAACTCGCTTGCAGAAGGAACTTACATCAATGAAGGAGATCCAGTTGAATACGAAATAGAATCTTCAGATAAGGGACCAAATGCAACCAATGTAAAAAAATTAAATAACTAAAAAGATTTCAATAAGTTATATGAAATAAGTATTAATTTAAATTGGTTTATAAAAATTAAATAATACTTATTTCTTTTTACATTTGCAAACAACAAATCTCATGTATTGAGGTACAGCTAATAAACGAAAAACGTGAAAGAGGTTAGCAATTATTTCGTTTTACATCTTGCCCCAATATTAAAAAATAAGACAATAAAAAATAAAATAAAGGAATTTCATTGTTAAAAGAAAGAAATAAAGGAGAATATAATGAAAAATACCATTAAAAAGGAAAAGCAGAGAACGACTGCAATCACCATAACACAACTAAAAGAAATGGCAACTACAAAAAAATTAAAAGACATTCTCAAGACCTACATAGAACATGAAAAAATAACTAGTGTTAGAACTGCTTGGATTGAATATTTTCTTGATTTAAAAAAAACGTAGATACTGGGTTTAAAAAGGTGTGAAAAAAAATAAGATGGTTGATATGAAAGTTACGTGTGAAAATTGCGGATATAGTTGGGATTATCTCGGTAAAACACAATGGTATTTAGCTTGCCCTAAATGCAGAAATACAATAAATATTAATGAATTAACAGAAAAACGTAGAAACAAGATGAAGAAAGACGAGCCATGACAAATCCATTGAAGGAAAATATTAAAATTCATAAAGAGGAAGATATATCTTCGATTTCAAATAATTAAGGGAAAAATCATCATAATACTGAAATCTCTGATAAAGAATTTGAGAAAACAGGAATTGAGTTTTCATAAGAATCTCGAAAAAGTTGAGACTGAAGATTCGGAATCTTGTAATACTTTTTTCAAAAGGACTGTTATCAAATTATAGATTTGAATGGAGGAACTAAAAAAATGAGATGTAATTGTAAAGATTGGAAGAAACGTGAGGAAATCCTTAAAGATACTCTCATGCGTATTTGTCCATTTTGTTATAAAAAGTTATCAGATGAGTAAACTTCATCCCATGTTGAACAATTATCTTTTTAACCATGCTTCTATGCACCGGCTGAAAGAATCCTAATATGTACTAATGTATAAGATTATGCCTAATAAAAAAATAACATATTATCTCTTGATGATATCGTAGCACGGTAAAAAAAACATGACGGATCAACCTTATGCTTTTCTACTTCGACCGATCCCACCAATCATGGCAGCGGCAGATAAAATAGCAGCAGATAATACAAGCCAATCACCAGTTACATTTAAACCGAAGATATCGACAGCAGCAAATTTAATAATCCATAGGTCAATAAGATAAAAAATCAAACCAAAGAGAACAAGAACAACCGCTGAAATAATGAGAAGAATAATATCTTGTGCTATCGCGCCTAATACTTTTAACGCCATCTTTTCTCACGCCCCTAACAATAAAAACGTAATGAAATCGTTATTTATGAATTTTTGTACAATACGAAAAAGAACACAACATTCTCAATTTATTTTTTTGATTACTTGTATCGGTGTAGATTGCGTTCAATAAACAACAATATACCAAGAGCACCTCCTAAAAGAACAAGACCCAGCATACCAGAAACTGCACCACGTAGCAACTGCACATTTCTTACAAGAGACCATCCTGCAAAATCTATATTTAACACTAGTTGAGAAACTGTTGTTATAAGGAGAACAATGGGGATGACATATTTTGTCATATATAACACTAATTTCGTCCACCATTTGGAATCAAGTAGTTCTTCAGTGAATACCTTTTTTTGAAGAAACCAGGTAAAAACAAGCGTGGTAAGTAAAGCAGTGATTGGTAAACCGATTGTTCCCAGGGTTTCATCTAATAGATCCAGAATTCGGACTCCAAAAAAACTTAGATTCATTGATGTATAGCTCAACGCTGCAGGCAATCCCACCAGAAGTAAAAGTAACGTAAGAAGAAAACTTGTTTTCCGTCGTGAAAACGATGTTTTTTCCATAACTGCTGCAACACTTACTTCAAGCATACCAATACTAGAAGTTAAAGCAGCAAAAAATAACAAAAGGAAAAAGGCAACGGCAAGCACTTGCCCATATGCAAGTAACGAAAAAGCTAGGGGGAGCGTAGAAAAAGCAAGTTCAGCACCCATCCCGGGTGCCAGATTAAATGTGAACACAATAGGAAAAATAATTAATCCTGCGAGAAACGCAACAGAGATATCTGCTACGGTTATAATAAGTGATGAATGAACGATGTTAGTGTTTTTTTCAAGATAGCCACCATATGTCAGAAGTACTCCGAAACCAACTGACAGTGAAAAAAATGCTTGACCAAACGCAGCGCTCCAAATCATAGGATTAGAAAGAACTGAAAAATCTGGAGTGAAGAGAAAATCAATGCCTTCTCCAAAACCGGACAACGTCATGCAAAAGATGGCTAATATGATTAACAGCAGAAAGGAAAATGGCATAAGTATTGTAGAAATCCGTTGAATACCTTTTTTTACACCAAATGAGATAATGAATCCTGTAAGAAGTGTACCAATTACAAAATAAACCAATGGTTGATATGATGATGTAAAATCAGAAAATGTGGTTCCTGAGTTGCTTAGTGACGAAACAAGATATCCTAAAGTCCATCCGGTGATCACAAGATAGTAACTTAAAACAACAAATACGATTGCGCAGATGGCCCATCCAAAGATGCGGAACTGTGTTTTTATTTTTCCAAATGAAGAAACCACATTTCCCTGCAAATGTCGTCCAACTACCAACTCGAGAATCATTAAAGGAAGAGCAAAAAGAAAAACCGCAATGAGATACGGGATAAGATACGCACCTCCACCGTTTTGTCCTACAACTGAAGAAAAACGCCATATATTTCCAATACCAACTGCAGATCCAATTGCTGCAAGAATAAATCCAAATTTTGATGACCATTTTTCCATGATAAAGTCCCTGCATGTACTGTAGGTCACATAAATAAAGAAGTATTAATACCTCGTGATTCTTGTTTTTAATTAACTCTCTGAGCTGTATTTGTATTTATCGTCTATTTTAAAGGACCCGGATAAGATGGAGTATACAATAGTTAAATCTCACCTCACTAGAACCCTGGGAATTGATCTATCTTGCATCATTGATATATATATATATATTTAATTTCAGTTTTTTAATCGATGATGTGCAACAAAAGTTAAAATTGTTTTTCCCGCCGAGGAGCAAATGCGAATACGATAATACCAAAAATATTGGGAACATGAGGCACAAAAGCGGGATGGACTCATAAGGAGGGAATCCTTAATTTTATGCACCCTCGTATTCTTCTTTCTTATGCTTTGGTTAACGTGATAGATCCACCACTAGAACCTGTAAGTACCAGCTGATTACCATCAGGAAATCTATAGTCTACAGTAATACCAACTGATCCACCTGATTCAGAAGTGAAAGTTATTTTTCCATCTGCAACAGCCCATGTATACGTTCCGCTTAACGAAAAATCTCCTAGTTGACCCGTCGCCGTTACCTTGTTATCATTATTGAACGTCATAGTTCCATCCCCATCTGAAGTTCTCCAAGTTCCAATAAACTTACTTTTCTCATCAACACAGCCGCTTAAGCTTATTGTGGTCACTATCACAAGCATCATTCCTACAACAAGAACTAATTGTTTTTTCATCTAAATAATCTCCATTTTTTGTGTCATTAATCTTCCTATTTTTATTATAGGTCATATTCTTTTATTTTATCTTTTTTTTATCGAAATTTATTACTTATAATGGCCCTATGACCGTTGGCAGAACGAAGCTGACTATAGCTGCGATGATCCATATGATAAATGCGATACCTAGGGCTTTTAGCCAGCCGATACCATACAAAGAGCCAAGAGCAATAAGCCATGCTATTCCTCCAATGAGGGATGCTAACCATCCTAACTCAGGTTTGAGGAGATAGTAAGTAGCTGCATATATTATTGTACCAATAAAGGCAGCTAATAAAGCAGTACCGAACCCCTTTTTTTCTCCAAAGATTTTCGTTACGAAATAAATAATAATTGCCGATACTACAAGGCTTATTAAAAATACAATTACTGTTGCTATATTTACATCTATCATTTTTAATTTCCTTTATTTACATCTTTTTTTAAATGTGTTGTTGATTTAGAATGGATGATTGCGCACAGCAGTGCGCACGGCATCTATCTAAACATTCACTAACGATCTTAATGCAGCATCTACTCCACTGGTTTTAAGTACATATGAAGTTGTGCTTTTGATACTTCTATATTTAGTCCTCTTTCTGTCCAGCGGGCTCCGCCTTTCTTTAAGGCTGAAATGGCTAGCATGTTATGTACTCCATGTTTCTTTGCCCCAAGTACAGATTCAGCTGTATCTTTGGTCAATTCGACGTCAAGATGAGTTATTTCCCAATTATCAGGGTTTATATTTACTTCCTTTACTTCTCCAATTTTTTCATCTTGAGCGAAGATGTCTGCGTTTTTAAATTCTTTACTTTCCATTGTTTTCACTTGTCCGTTCCGAAAGTTATCGGATGATAATAGTATGCAGCAAGCAGTATATAAGGTTGTGTACAAAGGCATATAAATGTGTAATATTATTACATTTTTGTGTAAACCATGACAAAGAGAATAAGGATGAACATTTCTTTAACAAAAGAAGAAAACGCGCTCATCAAAAAACTTGCTAAAGAAGAAGAAAGACCATATAGTAGACAAATAGTTTACATGATGAATTTTTATATAAAAAATAATAAGAAAGATGAATGAGGTTGAATGAAATGAGATATGTATGTAATAGATGCGGCACGGTAACTCAGGAGCATGATGTAACAATTCATTATATTAATCGTTCTAATGGTTTAGAAATTGTTGCTGTTTGTCAAATATGCTTAGATAGTTACTTAGAGAAAATAAAGACAGATTCGGAGAAAAAAGATGAAGAGACTGAAAGAATGGAAATAAAAAGGAAATGGTAGAAAAAATACAGGAGTGAATGCCATAACATTATAGGGTTGAGGAATAATAAATGAATGATGAAAAATATTCAACAGATGATGAGAGAATGAGGAAAAAACGGCTCCAAAAACGAAGGACTGAGGAAGAAAAATACGAAGAAACACAGAAAGAAGAAAAGAAACGGAGGCAAAAAGATAAAATCCTAGATGAAGAAGAAGATGAAGAACTAGAAGAAGAAAATGAATACGCAGATTATTCAAAAAAAGGCATAGGAGAAAAAAAATGAGCAGAGATACAATTAAATATCTATATAAAAAGAAGGAAGACGTGAATCGAAGAAATAAAAAACAGAAGAGAGAAAAAGAAAAAAATTTATGAAAGAAGAACAAAAGCAGATAAGGTTAGGTCAACATATGAAAAAATCACATGGTCTGTCGGGCACTTGGGATCTTTTTATATCATCTTGGTATTTCTCTCCGGAATTGTAGTATGGTGTTATCCTGATTTACTCCCAGGAGTCATGAAAGTGTGAGACTGTGGTATCATCAATCCTATCAGTTGTTCTCTGTGTGAAGAAACGATATCGAGAGGTAATCGCGGTTGATGAAACCAAGATCAAGATCAATGGGAAACAACACTTGCTCTGGGCTGCGATTGATATCAACACAACAACCAGGGAGGTCCTTGGTTTATGGATCACTCAGAGATGATGTTCTCTTGTGACATATAGTTTTTTGAAGCAAGTTCTTGAGAAATGTGAGAATAATCCGAAGATCCTAGTGGATGGAGGTCCATAATATAAACCCGCGTTAAATGTTAATGGGATAAAAATAGCAGCGAAAATGGTAAGTTCTTTCATCACCTCGTTCATTTTATTGCTTACACCACTCATATAGATATCGAGAAATCCAAATAGAATATCACGTTAGGTTTCATGATATCAATAACCTGGATGGTATGATCATAGACATCTCGAAGGAAGATATCAGTTGAATCTTGTATGATTGGTGATTCATTTTTTTGAAAATTACTGATGACGTCTCTTAATGGCTAGATAGATTTTTTTAACGAAAGCATTTCCTGTTTTAACTGATGAATTTTTTGTAATATTTCTGGATGGGGGTTACTGAGCAAATCCTCTTATATGGCTTCAATTTTTTCACCCAGTTTTTCAAGGAGGAAAACATAATGATAAACGATTGCATCAATAAGAGTATACGTTAGATAATCAGCCCCTCTCTTTCTAATACGGCCTTTGCCCTTGCGAATCCGTTCTCTAATGGGATCAAAGATGTCTCCTTTGATCTCTTGAAATGAAATAACGCAGCTATGTGTTAATAAGAGACAGATTTGTTCATTAATAATCTCATCTTTTTTGTCAACATAACGAAGCATTTTCAAAATAATAAAATATATCGTTCGAAATCCTCAAACTTTGGTCTCTGACCGTTATTGAGAACATCCTCTAAAACAAGTGAATGAATGTTAAAATGAGTGCCTAAATGCTCAATAATACTAATATTATGAAGGCCAATGATATTAATCCAACTCACGGTTGATGTATCCTTTAATTTTAGTGCGTTATTGTTGGTTATCTCGGATTGCTCATCTAAAGACTGCTCACCACAATCAATAAAATCAATAGTTACCCGTTCGGTTTTTCCCTCACCAACATGAATGAGCATTCCCGGCGCCATTCAATGTTTTTTGAATGTTTTTTCATTAATCCGGTCATAAATTCTCCTTATTTGATATTATAAATTTTTCGTATCGGCCAGGAGATTTCAATGTTTTCCTGATCAAATCGTTTTTTCAATTTTTTAATAAACTCATTTCTTAA
>JAGXLH010000009.1 GCA_018334795.1 Thermoplasmatota archaeon | reverse complement strand
TATCTGCAGAACCCACACGTGGTTTTATTTCAAGGGCAAGTTTAGTTAAAGATCCGCTTTCATTGTATCCTTCAACGCCTTCAACCATGACACCGCTAGCAACTTCATTAACGGTTTGTGATCCTGTTTTTAACGCTTGCATCTCTAATGTTGTACTTGTTTGCACCAGCACCGAAGCAGCAATACCCGCAACCAGAACCATGGCAATAAAAACAATCATGGCTCCAATGCCAATTGCTGCTATATTTTTCCTTTCAGCTAGGTATTTAGTCTTTCGTCCCATCCTTATTTTACCCCTCCTGACAGTTACATTAATTGCAACCTTTCAGAGTTTTACTCAAACATTCCTTTTCATTTTTATATAGTTTATTCGCATGTGAATATGCAGGTGTATGTGTAGATAATTATTCTTTTAATGATTATGGTGATAGTGGGGTTGAACACTTAAGGAAATATTCAGTTAGTTAACAGGGAGGATATGTGTTCTTTGGAGAAAAAATATTATTTGATTATTTTAGTTTTATTTATTTTATTTTTATTTGAATATGTTTTTTTCCATTTTGCTTATCTGTTGTTCTAAGTGCATTAAATCCAAATCAACATCCATGCTCTTTAAGGCATCTAATGATTCTCCATTGAGTTTATGTGAAAGTTCTTTAAGGAAAAAATGTCCGGCATCATCTGCAAGTGATGTATTTAAAGTTGTTATGATCTCTTTGACCGCAGGTCCTATTTCTTTTGATGTTATCTTATTTACTTCTCCCATTATTGAAATTGGATCACCTTCTTCAAGGTAGGTCGTATCTTGAACGGTAATGTTATTTAAAAAGGAGTATTTTTCTTTTAGGTTTTTAAGAGTCGATTCAAGCATATAGATTGCATGACTCTGGGTTGTTTTTCTACCAGATATATTGATAATGGTGTTTAGTACTTCTTTTATCACCTGGTTGTTTTCAATCATTTATTTCCTCCGAAGATGTTATGAAAAATCATTTGTAAATTTTTAGATATTAATTAAACTAGATAAATGTTTTCGTATCGATAAAAAAAAAATTCATCCTTTCCTTATTTCAGTTTGATTTATACTAAAATCATTAAATAATAGTAATTGATTTCAATGTATGGTTGAGGAATTATGGATGTACAAAAAGTATTGTTAGGAATTTTTGCTATCTTCCTTTTAGTCAGTCTTTCAGGTTGTGAAGAACAAGCTACTACAACTGAGAAAACATTTGAAAATATTGACTTTGAATCAGATATTGTTGAACTTGATGCAGCAAATCTTGAGTTTGTAAAAGATGATGAAGAATTTGGTGGTGTGCGATCAGTTGAATTAAAATATAGACTGCACAACCCTTTGAAAAAATCTGTTACCGTTGTCGTAGATGTTAGGTTTTATGATGAAAGTGGTAGAGAGGTTTTTTCTGAAGAAGAGTATACAATAAATCTACCAAGTGAGTACACAGAAAATAGTCTTAATACTGTTACTTATGGTGGTTCAATGGTTAGAGTGGTAGACAAGGTTAGGATTACTGCGTTTGAGCAAGTTGAATAAGCTATGATTTTTGGCTCTTCTCCGCTTTCATTTTTGTTTTTTCTTTTTGAGTATAACTGTGATGAAGAGAAGAGTAAATAAAGTAAACAATGGATGAATGAATGGAGTATCAGTCGTTTTTTCTGGATTATAAGTTATATTGAATGTTGTTAATCCGGTATTTGATGATGTGCGTCTGCTCGTATTTTCTGGTTCATAAGTTACGGTAACTTGGTGAATTGTTCCTCCAGCAAATGGCATGTCTTCAAAGGTAAAGATTTTTGTTTCTTGTGGTTGGAAACTATATGTTGTTTGCGTTGGAATATCATATTCATCAAGAATTTTAACGGTAAGGTTTTCAAAAGGAGTGTTTTTTGTGTTCCGCATGGTCACAAAAATAGTGTAATATTGATTATTTTCATTGCTTCTTGCTTCGTCGACGGTGTAATCTGTGTTTATTATTTCAAAGTCTGCTGCTGAGATCATTGGTAGTTGAGTAATTAAGATTAGTCCTATCGTAAGTATGTATATTAATAGATTTTTTTTCATGGGTTTCCCACCATACCTCTCTATGTATTGTTTTGTTATTATAATGGATGTATTTAAATACAGTTATTTATTCTTAGTGTTGAGGTGGATTGAGATGCTAAAGTCTAGAGGTATTAAACGTGGTGTTGAGGTTTTTGTGAAGGATTCTTTGGATTCAGATAGTGCTGTGCGTAAGGCTCGGGTTGTTAATACGTATCCTCATCCGAGTAATTGGTTGGTTGTGCAGTATGAGAATGGTGAGATGAAAGAGGTTGATGGGAATATGGTAACCACAATGTTTGAGCAGAATAGGCAGCGTTTTCTTCCGTAAGTTGGTGTTTTTAGTTGGTTTTTTTGGTTATGTTGTTGGATGTGTAGGTGATTATGCAGGTGTTTTTTCGGGTGTATATGTAGGTGGTTTATCTAATAATGTTGGTACTTATCGCATGTGTATTGTTTTTGTGTAATTGTTTACACAATTAGTGTTTTTTTTGTTTTTCTTCAAGAAAACATATGTTTTATAATCATTTTTTTGTGTTCATTTTTCAAGTTTTTTTGTTTTTTTCTTTATTGTGTCATTTTGTCAGTTAGATTATTTTTTCGGCAAGAGTTAAAAAGACCTAACGTGACAAAAAGTATCACGATGGAAGGAAGTAAAAGAAAAATAATCAAGATAACAAACAAAATATCTAAACATCCTCATACCACTGTTCTTTGCTTGCTTTTACTAATAAGCATATTAGTGAACAGCATGATGATTTCATTTTTGGGCCTATCTACATTCATCGATTCGTTCAACCATCCATCAGATTATATTTTACTATCATCAGATCAAATAAAAGATAGTTCATCAAAAATAGTTCATGGTACCGCTGTTATTCAAAAGCAATCTCATCCATCGTTTTCAATGAATGAAACTGAATCATTATGTATTGAAAATACACAGGGAACCTACATCATTTGTTCACAAACCACTCAATCTATTGTTTCAAAACATACAACGCAATCTCGCATTGTTGGAAAAGTGATCACCCTGATTCCTGACATCCCTCTTTCAAAGATTTCTTGTTTATGGTGGCAGCAAACCATTCAGATAATTAAATCTATAGAATTAAGATAATATAATACAAAATCAAAATCCATTGGAAAAGGTGAAAAAAGATGAATGAAATAAGTATGATCCTAGTTTTCATCGGCATCATACTCTTACCAGTATTTTTCTTTTATGGGTTATATCTAATTTCAATGTATGTGTATTCGTCTTTGTCTATTTCGGTTAAAAAAGGAATGGTTCTTTCTTTTTTTTCAATATTTGCTACATTCTTTCCAAGTTTGATATTATCTTCATCAAATCACATTCAACTTTTTACGATCGGATCCTGGCATATTAGCATTCATCCCATTGGTCTTGTGTTTCCCATTCTTATCAGCATTATCTTATTGATTAGATCAAATCAAATCAACTGGTCGTTTCTTTTTCTTAGTCTTATCCCCGTTTGTATTATGGCCTATCTTATGACCACGCCAGTTCTTGAAAAAGGAATTGTTGCTCCATTCCCACTCTGGTTGTTTCCACCATTCATGGCTGCGATGATAACAGTGTTAAACAAAGAAAAATTAAAAGATAATACTTGTTTGTACGCATTTACTCTTGGTGTTTTCGGAGTAATTATCGGTGCAGATGTATCTCATTTCCCAGAATTATTATCCTATCCTGTTTCTTCTTCAATGCATGCTATTATTGGTGGTGCCTCAGGAGTAGACCTTATCTTTTTATCAGGAATGGTCTCCGTAGTATTTTCTAAACTTTTATTATCCTTCTTTGAAACAAAAACAGATGCTCAAGTTATGAAGAAAATCCAAACGTATGTGTGATTAATTATGCAAGCAATAGTGCGACCAAATAGTTGTTATGCATGTACATGTGCAGGTGTATATGTTGATGCTTATTCAAGTGGGGATTTAGTATAAATAATAGTAGTTTCATACATTACTAAAGCGGTGAGGGTTTGGGATGCACGAGCCGGATAATGAAAACGTTTCAGCAGATGTAAAACGCCCCCTAGTTGTTCGGGCGCTTCGAAGGAGTAATGTCCGAAAGAAGATTGCGGAGTATCTTTTCGATATCAGTCCAAGTTATAGTTATACTTCCGAAATCGCGTATCACGTGAAAACAACACCAACGAATGTGATTGGTGCGATACGTGGAATGAAATCAAGATATCGAAAGGATGAATCGTTAATTGGGCTAGATATCATTGAGGAGAGAAAGGGCGGATCCAACATTAAATTGTATGGGTTAACTCCATATGGTAAAGAAATGCTTGAATCAATGTTAAAAGAAAGAAATAATCGTTAAAGATGGCTATATTATTCTGCCATCAATTTATTTTTATATCAATCCTCACTGCATCTAACATAATTTTGAATGATTAACTTCACTTAAAAAAGAAATTTGAAAAATAATCCCCTACTCGTGCTCGCTGTAAACAAGCATTATCAATATCTGTTGCAACGATACTGACTTTTGATGTTGCTTTTTGTTCACCAAGAAGTTTAAGGAAAAGCATTGCAATACTATAAACTTCCTTTCTATCTGAAGATCCTGCATTCCAAATTCGCATCTTTTCTTTCTGTTGAGATATTGCAGGTAACACAGTCTCATGAACGAAATGATACACGCGTTTATCTTTAAAGAACTCAGTAACAATACTAAGATCATTGGGTAATCGTTCTTGTTCAACAGTATTTTCGGCCTAAAATAAAAATGGTAAAAACGTATAAAGCTCAGTGTAACGGATGTGACAATCTTTTACAGTAAACTATGGAAGTAAGAATAAACGAAAAATCATTTATGAAACTTATTCCTGTCCACAATGCAATAATCTATTTTCGCTTTCAAATAATGATAATTTCAAATGTCCCACTTGTGAAAATACAAATCTTGTCTGGTATAATATGCAAAAAGAAGAAAACATGGCAAATTACAAACATATGTATGATGAATAATTACTTCCTCAAAGGAAACATGATGAAAAATCATAAAAATTTAGGAAACAGTAAAAAGTGATGAATGCTCAAAATGTGGCATGAACTTGTTTGGTCTTTAATAGAGGAACAAAAAATCCATATTATGTTAAAAAGTATTAATCAGTATAAGGAATATCTAAGGAAAAAATCGTTTGCCCTTCATTACTTTCAACAGTTATGTTAGCATCATATTTTTCACCGATATCATAGGTGATCTGTAATCCGTTTCCATGATGTGCACCTCTTGTTGAAAACGATTTCTTTGATTGAATCTTATTTAAAACATCACTCGTTATTTGTTTACCAGTATTAACAATTTCAACATGCACAAATTCCTTTTTGTAATCGAAAAGAATGGAAATAATCCCACTTGGATCATCTAGTTCCTGAATGGCATCTATTGCATTTGACACCAAATTATAAAATAATAATTGCATTTCATATCCACAAACAACTAATTTTCTTGATGACCCATGTTTATCAAAATGAATCTTTATCGATTCATCCTGATTTTTATCACCAATAAGATCACCATACAAGGTTTGCGGGTATCGGTTCAATAATTCCATAATCGCTGAATCTAAAATATCTTCCAAATAAAATTTTCCTTCACATCCTGGATCTAAAATAATATCTTCAATACGGTCAATGTTCTCATAAATTCCATGAAGTATTTTCTGCAATTCAGTTTTTTTTTCAGGTTCAATAGGAACATAATCTATGTTTTTCTCAATCATATTCAGTTCGATTTTGATATGTTTTATTTGATGATTGACATCATCTGATTGATCGAAACTTTCAAATTCCTCAATTGTTTTTTCCACGATATCAGCTAATTCTTGTTGTTTTTGATACGTAAAATACGTCCACATCAGATTGAGTCCACCAATGGAACTATGCCCATGAGCTCGAATATACCATTGAATCTTTTCTTGAACCGTTCCAGAAAGAAGCGGATTATTCATTTTTACTCCACATCTTTATTTTTTTCCAATATATCTTCAACAATGTTTAACAAATTACCAATCTCTGCAATCTCTACTTCACTTATACCTGTTTCAAGGAGAATCTCTTGACAATCTGTCTTTTTTTTTCATCCCAACCACTTGTATCACATAATAAACTCTTATAAATGACTTTCTAAAAAATCGGCTTCATCCCGAAATAGTTTTTTTAGCAGACATGATATGTCTGCTTATTAAAGATGGGATGTGCGAAAAACCGAATTAATCCAAAAATTTTGAACTATGTAAACAGAAACTTCAACGTATTGTACATAAAAAGCACTATCAAAGCAGTCGAACAACTCCCACCACCATGGAAACCGAAGAAAAAAGGACGCAACGGACACGATTCAAAAGAAGCAGCAACTGGTTGTATCCTCAAAATAGGATTCAACCAAACGTATGATAGTATTGAAGCCTAATTGAAAGAAAGTGAAACCTTCAAAGACTATTTCAACGACATACCCGATCATAGTGTTCTTCACCTAGGAATGAAGAAACTCACCACCCGTTATATTCAAAAAGTAACCAACCAGATCATCTGTTTTCTCAAACAGAAAAACATACAATTAATCATATAAATATATTTTTAAATAATCAATTCTATTGAAGAAAAAATTGATAAAAAAGAATAAAAAATGATGCGTTGTTTATCAAAATAAAAAATGAGAACAATAGATCATATCAAAAACAACGAAAACGGTGAAAACAATATGAAGATAAAGGGTGAAGACAAAAAAGCACTTTGGTTTGAAAATGATTCGTTATATTTAATTGATCAACGAAAACTTCCTTTTTCAATCGAAATCATAAAAGCTACTACAGTTACAGAAATAGCTAAGATCATTAAAAACATGGTAGTACGTGGTGCACCAGCAATCGGTGCTACTGCAGCTTATGGTATGGTCATTGGACAGAATAAGGCAGAAAAAACCGCTAACATTCTTAAAAAAACTCGTCCAACTGCGTATGATCTTTTTTATGCAATCGATTACATGCTTGATCAAATAAATCAGAATAATGATGCGTTATTTGCTGCAGAACAATACGTGGAAAACATGATTAATCAATGTAAATCCATTGGCATTCACGGAAATAAATTAATAAAAAACAACATGAGTATTCTTACTCATTGCAATGCTGGTGCTTTAGCAACGGTTGATTGGGGGACTGCGCTTGCTCCATTTCGAATTGCTCATCAAGAAGGAAAACAAATTTTTGTATATGCTGATGAAACCCGTCCTCGTCTGCAAGGATTACTGACATCATGGGAATTATCTCAAGAAAAAATTCCTCATGCAGTCATCGCCGATAACGCTGCTGGATACTACATGAAAAAGGGGGATATTGATATGGTGATTACTGGAGCTGATCGCATTGCAAAAAATGGTGATGCTGCTAATAAAATTGGAACCTATGAAAAAGCAGTTCTTGCCAAAGAAAACAACATTCCATTTTACATTGCTGCTCCATCTAGTACCTTTGATACCACTATTAATTCCGGAAAAGATATTATTATCGAACAACGAGAATCCCAAGAACTATTAAAAGCAAATGGCCACCGCATCATGCCATCAAAAACACCAGTGAAAAACCCAGCATTTGATGTCACTCCCCATAGATACATAACAGGTTTTATCACCGAAAAGGGAATAAAAAAACGGTAGAAAAAGGTTAGTTTTTATTCTTGTTATCATTTATCTTTTTATCATTTTCCTTAGAAGCACAATCAGGATCGATACAAAACTCCCAGGGTTTTTTTCCCCGAGTTTTTAATTGCACAACAGGAGTCTTACAGGCCTCACAAACTGTATCTGTTTTAATGATTGCACCACGCTGTGGTAATGGATAGGTGTTCTTACATTTTGGATACCCTGTACAACCAACAAATCGTTTTCCTCGCCTTGACATTCGTATTACAAGATCTTTTCCACAAACAGGGCAGGTTCCGATGGTATTCTGTTTTAACGAAGCTTCTTTGATATTTTTCTTAATCTTTTGTTTATCTTTTTCAAGTTCTTGCATGACCTTTGTTAGCATCTTACGAGATTCATCAATTGTTTCATCCAAAGTCTTCTTTCCTTCAGCGATAAGATCCATGTCTTTTTCAAGTTCAGCGGTCATCTTTGGTTTTACCACATCACAATCACTCATTGAATCAATAACCGCAACAGCAATTGGAGTTGGTGCAAATGGTGAAAACGTGATATACTTCCGTTGATACAATTTATTAATAATGTCATGTCGCGTGGATTTTGTTCCTAAAGACAAATCCTCCATTTTTCCAATGAGCGTACCTTGGGAATACCGATTTGGTGGTTTGGTTTCATCTTCTTTCAAAAGCATCTTTGAAACAAGAATGTTATCTCCTTCTTCCAATGAAGGAAGAGGTTTTTCTTTACTTTTAATATAAGTATAAATCTTTCTCCATCGAGGTTCAATTAACCGATATCCTTTTGCTTTAAATGGTTCATTTTTGATATCAAACGTAGCATAAATAGTTTCAGAAAGTGCATCCTCACAAAGGGTAGCAAGAAATCGTTTAACAATAAGATCATACACTTTTTTACTCCGTCCACTCAATGGTTTTTTTGGAAGATCAACAGGATGAATTGGGGGATGATCAGTTGTTTTTTTCTTCCCCCGCATTGGCTTATTTCGCCGATGTTGTAAAACTTCAGTAACATCATCAGCAAATTCTGAATTTTTAAACTTTGTTAAAATCTCATCAATATCAAGAGATTTCGGATACACAGTATTATCAGTTCTCGGATAAGAAATCAAGCCGTTCATATATAGTTCTTCAGCGGTTTTCATGGCTTGTGCTGCAGAAACACGAACATACGATGCTGCCTGAATGAAAGAAGTAGTATTAAACGGAGCAGGAGGCTTTTCCTTCCGTTTCCTTTTTTTCACGGAGGTGACTTTTGCTTCCTGTGCATCCTTAATTTTTTCAAAAATAGTAATGACTTCTTTTTCATCCCAAAAACGACCGTTCTTATGATCAGCTTCAAAACCATTCTCTTTTTTTAACTGTGCAATAATCTTCCAATACGGTTTAGGTTTAAACGCTTGAATTTCCTTTTCTTTTTCAACAAGAAGTGCAAGTGTTGGAGATTGCACACGTCCAACCGATAAAAATTCTTTCCCCGTTTTATTCGATGTCAAAGAAATAAAACGAGTGAGCACTGCACCCCAAATAAGATCAATGACTTGACGAGATTCCCCAGCTGCAGATAAATTATAATCAACTTCAGTTAACTGAGCAAATGCATCTTTTATTTCAGAAGGAGTAATGGCACTAAAATGAGCTCGTTTTATCTTTGAAACATTACTATTATATTTTTTTACTAAATCAATTGCTTCTACACCAATAAGTTCTCCTTCTCGATCAAAATCAGTTGCTACAATAACAGAAACATCATCATTTAGTAATTTCTTTAGAGCTGAAGCTATTCCTTTTTGTGTTACTTTCTTCTCAGGATCAATTGAAATAAGATTCCTTGGGGCAATCCGCCACCATATTTTAAATTTCGAAGGAAAATCTAAATTAATGATATGGCCTCGTAATCCAACGACCTTCCAATCCACTCCATTAGAAGAAAAATCATACACTGGAACAGATCCAATCTTTTTTTGTTTCGAGGATCCACCAGAAAGAATTGATGCGATACGTTTTGCCGCTATGTTTTTTTCACAAATAATTAAGTTCATCATCATCCAAACATGTTTTGTGTTTTGTCCTGGAAACTAGAGTCTCCTATATAATTGGTTTGTCCCAAAAAGCATTTTTTCGTCGAAACTATTAATTAATTAATCTCTATACCGTGACGAGGACAATTATGAAAATACAAATAATATTAGGTTCAACCTCAGATATGCCCGTAGCAGAAAAAGCAAAAAAAATATTAAACCAGTTCACTGTGGATTACGATATTAAAGTTGCTTCAGCACACCGAACTCCAGATGTCGTTGAAGACATCATCAAAAACAATGATGCAGACGTATTCATCGGTGTTGCAGGGCTTGCAGCAGCACTCCCTGGATCAATGGCAGCTCATACCATTAAACCAGTCATCGGAGTTCCGGTCAGTGGAAAAGTAAACTTTGATTCCATATTATCAATTATTCAAATGCCACCAGGAATCCCCACCGCAGCAGTCGGATTAGATCGTGGTGATAACGCAGCACTTCTTGCTCTTGAAATCCTGGGATTACAAGATAAAAAGATTGCTGAAGAACTAAAGAACTATCGTCAAAAAATGAGAGAAAAAGTACTCAATTCAAATTGAAGACCTATGTTTAAACCAACCGCTTTTATCAAAGAAGCAACCGAACAAATTCAAAAAACCGTGAAGGGAAAAGCACTTATTGCGTTCTCCGGCGGCGTGGACAGCACTGTTTGCGCAGCACTTGTGAATAAAGCTATTGGTGACCAGTTAATCGCAGTGCATGTTGACACGGGATACATGCGGAAAAATGAATCTAAAAACACCAAGAAACTCATGGAAGAAATGAATCTTAATTATCGATTCATCGATGCAAGTAAAGAATATTACGCTTCATTAAAAAACGTGACTGACCCTGAGAAAAAACGAAAAATCATTGGTGAAAAATTCATTGAACTCTTTGATGAAGTGGCAAATGAAGAAAACATTCAATATCTCGTTCAAGGAACAATTGCACCTGACTGGATTGAATCTGGTGGAGAACTTCGCGATACCATTAAATCACATCATAATGTAGGTGGTTTACCTGAAAAAATGAATTTGAAACTTGTGGAACCACTCCGTGATTTATACAAAGATGAAGTAAGGGAACTTGCCCGTGAACTACACGTTTCTGTTTCAGAAAAACAACCCTTCCCAGGTCCCGGTCTTGCCATTAGAATTATGGGTGAGGCCACTCCAAAAAGAACAGATATCGTTCGAGAAGCATGTGCTATTGTGGAGGAAGAAATTGAAAAAGCATCATCTGAGAAAAAAATGACGCTTCCCTGGCAATATTTCGCAGTTCTTCTCCCTGTTAAATCAGTAGGAGTCCATGGCGATAAACGAGCATATGGTCAAGTTATTGCAATTAGAGCGGTAGAAAGTATGGATGCTATGAGTTGTTCATTTAGTACTATTCCTCATGACATAATAGATGTTATTTCGAATCGAATTACTAACACGTTAGGTCATGATATAAATCGTGTGGTCTATGATGTTACCAATAAACCACCAGGGACAATCGAATGGGAATAAAAAGATGAATGGAACATGTGAGGTTTGAAGAAAAGTATGGTTTCAATTTATGTCGTGGACAATGGAGGACAATGGACTCATCGGGAATGGAGAATGTTAAAATATCTTGATGCAACCACAAAAATTGTACCCAATACTACCTCTTGGAAAACATTAACTGATGAAGGAGTTGATGGATTAATACTTTCAGGCGGTGCTCCTCGTATCGGATTGGAAAACAAACTTGGTAATTGTGATGAATACCTAAGAAAATCTGACATACCAATACTTGGAATTTGTGCAGGTCATCAATTCATGGCCCGTTTTTTCGGTGGTGATGCAAAACCATCTAAAATACCTGAATTTGGAAAAATAACCCTTACTTTAATTGAAAGAGAACATCCATTATTTATCAATGTTCCAAAGGAGTCAATCGTCTGGGAATCACACAATGATGAAATCACAATTTTACCAGATTCAATGAAAAATCTTGCAAAAAGTGAAAATTGTACGTTTCAAGCAATCATGCATAAAGAAAAACCATTTTTCGGCCTACAATTCCATCCTGAAGTAAACAATACTGAATACGGAGAGCAAATCTTTACTAATTTCATTAGTATCTGCAAAAAAAACCAAACAACATAATATATTTTTTATTCCCATCGTTTAAACAACTGATGAGAAAAAGAAAGTTGATCTAATATCTTTCCAACAATAAAATCGATTAAATCTGAAATAGTTTCAGGCTTATGGTAAAAACCAGGTGATGCAGGAAGTATACTTCCACCAGCTTGATGGACTTGTAACATATTTTGTAATCCTGCTAAATCAAAAGGTGTTTCACGAGGGACAACAATTAATGGTTTATTTTCTTTAAGTACCACACTAGCAGCACGAGTGATAAGCAGATTAGCATACCCATTTGCAATTGCAGCAAGGGTCTTCATACTGCATGGAACAATCACCATGGTATCAATACCAAACGAACCACTCGCCGGCCCAGCAAATAAATCATCATTTTCATACACATGATCAGCTAAATTAATCACCGATTCAACAGTTCCATCAGTTTCAAATGTTAAAATCTCTTTTGCAGCAGATGATAAAATAAGATGAACGGTAACATCCTGTTTTTTTAATTCTTGAAGTAAACGAATGCCATAAATACTTCCAGATGCCCCTGTTATTCCTACAAGAATATCTTTCATAATCTCAATTCCCTTACTCTTATTTTAAACTATGAATCATCGCTCCAATCTTTTGCTTCACATCTTCTTCCTTTTCCAATGCGGTACCAGTCACTATTATATCAGCTCCAGCCATCACTTTTTGTTTCACGGTTTTCACTGATCGGATACCACCACCAACACACAATGGAATACTAATGTTTTGTTTAACAGCTGCAATCATTTCATCACTCACCGGTTCAGAAGCACCAGATCCCGCTTCTAAATAAAAAAAATCCATACCTAAATATTCAGCAGATAACGCATAGCCAACCGCGGTTTTGATATCATCTTTTTTCACTAAATCCACCTCTCCCATTTTACCTGCGGTCATCCCGGGTTCAACGATAAGATACCCCATGGAAATTGGTTCAATACCGGTATGTTTCACAAATGGAGCTCCTTTTACATGTTCCCGAATAACATAGCCTAGGTTACGTGAATTAAGAAGACTCATAAAAAAAACTGCGTCAGCATATTGACTCAAAAATTTAGCTGCTGAAGGAAACAAGATTACAGGTAAAGACGAGTTTTCTTTGATTGCTTTCACCGTGTCATCAACTTGTTTTTGAGAAAGAAGCGTTGATCCTCCAACCATAATAGCAGCACTTCCTGCATCATCCGCATGAGCTGCTAGTGTTCCTGCTTCAGAAGGAGATTGTTTATCAGGATCGATAAGTGAAAAATGTAACGGACCTTCTTGAACTTGAGTTTTAATCTTTTCAGTAAGTGTCATAAGCGTAGACAATACAAACTAACTTTTTAATCTTTGTTTTATCATTATCTCATCAACCGCTCAACAAGATTCATATTACCAGCTGCAATCACACTCGTTCTCTCATCTAACGATAAAATCATATCCAAACTATCTCCATGTAAATCCATGACAAATCCGCCTGCTTCTCGAAGAAACAACGTAGAAGCAGCAATATCAGTTACTCTCATATACTCACGTTCAACAATATATGCATCAAGAGCACCGGTTCCTACTAAACACATTTCAAGTGATGCAGCACCAAGTGATCGGACAACTGAATTTTTAAGCATATCAAGGGTTTTATCACTGCAGCGTTTACCAAGTGTTACGGCAAATACTGGTTCACGAGCAGCAACATCAGGAACAAGAATATGATTCTTATTACAAAACGCTCCCATTCCTGCCTCAGCTATATATGTATCACCCGTTGAAACATTTTTTACAATTCCATATTCCACATCAGACAAACTATGACGTCCAACAGCTAAAGATACTGAAAAAAAAGGGATACCACGAGATGCATTACGAGTACCATCAACTGGATCTAATACAAAAGTATATTCAGCATGATTATCAACGAAACCAGCTTCTTCACTAAGAAGATTAACAGTAACCTCTGATTTTTTCATGGTTTTAAGCGCAACTTCTTCAGCTAATTTATCAATCATTTTTGTAGGTGTGCCATCCGCACCAATGTCAATAATTCTGCCCATTTTTACAAAATGAGATTTAAGTTCACGTCGAATTTTTCGATCGATTTTTTTAACCATTTGCTGAGCTAACACTTTCACTGCTTCATCCATACAATACAAACAACTACTAGTGATTAAAAAATATTTTTCATCAAATCAGTATTAATCAGTGTTTATTCGTGGTTTTTTTTCAATTCATACACACTAAAAAAAGTAACCAATAAAATACCAAGACATAATGAAATCAATGTGAATAGTAAATCATCTGGATGGGTTACTATTTCCATTCCGGGTTTTCGAAGTGCACCAATCATCAATCCAGTGATAAATGCAATGGTAGCAGATTTATATTTTGAAAACAAAAACGATAATACTTTAGAAAAGCCTAGAAGTCCAATAATGCCACCGAATCCATATGCAAACACAAAAAGAATCATACCAAATTCAAAATGAGTAAGGTCTCTAAGCACAGATAACAAAAATTCATATTGTCCAAGAACCAGTAAGATAAACGCTCCAGAAAGCCCTGGTAGAATCATTGCACAAAACGAAATAATTCCAGAAGCAAAAATCATACCTAAAGAATGAGAAAGTTGAATGCTTTCTAAACCAACAATTAAAAAACCAATGAGAATACCTAAACCAATAAATAACAACGAAGAACGGGTAAACAATTTTTTATGAGTATAATATACATAGAAAGCCGAAGCAAAAATTAAACCGAAAAAAAAGGCAAAGGTCTGAGTTGGAATCGTTTCTAACAAGAACCCAATGATATTTGCTAATGTTAAAAATGCACAAACTATGCCTAATACTAATGGAATTAAAAACAGAAAATC
This sequence comes from Thermoplasmatota archaeon, assembly GCA_018334795.1. GTDB lineage: Archaea > Thermoplasmatota > E2 > DHVEG-1 > DHVEG-1 > EX4572-165. Next base: position 11,918 of record JAGXLH010000009.1, on the reverse strand, counting down.
AATAGAGAAAAACGAGTCTTTTGCTTTTTTAAAATTAGTTTTGTCTTTGAATCCTAAAACAAAATAATATAAAAAATGAATATTTATCGATTCTAATGCAAAAACAAATCTTTCATAAATACCAGTAATTAATGCAATGGTACCCCCAGAAACGCCAGGGATGATATCAGCTGATCCCATTGCTAATCCTTTTAAAAAAAGGAAAAGGATCTCACTGATTTTACTCGACCTCATTGCTTTCTCCGTATTTTGTTTTATCAATTAAAAATTCCGACATTTTCAAAATAATTTTTTAGATTCGTATTTACTGTGTTGGCATCATGTTTCCAAATCCTGCAGAGACCTGTTGTTCATAATCATCAATCACTTTCGTTCCTCGAATAAACACCGTGGAAGGAAATACAGCTGGAAAATCTTCAAAAGGAGATAAACCTGCCTTGGAATGAAGGGTATCACTATGAATTTTTTGTATGTTTTTTTTATCAATGGTAATGATATCCGCATCATAACCTGGAGCTATAACACCTTTTGAAAGATGCAATAATTGAGAAGGATGTTCAGACAACAGAGAAATAATTCGTGGGAAAGAAACACGTTGTTTCACTGCTTGAGCAAGAAAGAGAGGAAACATGGTTTCCACACCAGGGATTCCACAGGGTGCTTCTGAAAAATCTTTGTCTTTTTCCTTTGTTGAATGCGGTGCATGATCTGACTCGAGTAGATACACGTTACCTTCTTGTATCGTTTTAAACAAAATTTGTTGGTCTTGTTTTGGTCTAAGAGGCGGATTAACCTTCAACCAGGAATCTTGCACCCGATCATATTCAATGTTTAATAAACTATGATGAGGCGTAATTCCATACGTTATAAAAGAAGGTTTTTCTTGTAATTTTCTTAACGCTGCTGCCGAAGAAACATGACAAATATGAACCGGTGTCTCAATTGTTTTATCTGCAGAAACAACATGATCAATTGCACGTGTTTCACAGGTTGGTGGACGAGCAATATGATGATCTATAAGACAATGTTCAGTTCGTTTATGTTTTTGTAAACATAAATTGTCTTCTGCATGAACAAAAACAGGTTTTTGAAACGGTTTAATCTTAGCAAGAATTGGTTGAATTAACTCAGATGGAAGTGTTAATGAGTTCGTCGTTTCCCCTAAAAATATTTTAAATCCATGACAAACTGAAGCTAATTTGTTTATAAAACCAATATCTGTTAGAATCTTTTTGGAAACACCAGCGTACAATCCGTAATCAACAATACTTTTTCTATCAATTATTCTTTTTTTCTCCATTAATGTTTGTGGTGTGAAACTAGCCGGACGTGTATTTGGCATATCAAAAACACAGGATATTCCACCATATGCAGCAGCAGTGGATCCGGTTTGAAAGGTTTCTTTATGTGTCATTCCAGGATCACGAAAATGAACATGAGCATCAATGCCTGCTGGAAGAATGAGTTCTTTTGAGAAATGATGACGGGTTTCACCAGTTAACACTTTTTTAATCGCAGTGATCTTTCCATCATCTATACCAATGCAACAACGTTGAAATGAATGGTTAACAAATGCGTTTCCTTCAACAACCAAATCATGACTCATCAAATGTTTTCTCCTGAACAGATCCAAATGGTTTTTCCTCAGTAAAGATTTGACCTGTGAATTTTTTAATAGTTGTTTTTTCTTCTTTCCAGGCATCTACTGATAATCCAGCTTTTAAACAAGTATGTTCAACAAATGTTTTCTTATCCCAGTTTTGTTCAATTGGAACCTGTGGAAGAAGTAACCCTTTAAAATATCCTTGTTCAATGATTAATCCATCTCTTCCAACTTTGATTTCTTCAAGAATGTTTGCTGGTTTTTTTTCGTTGATACGCTCTGGTTTCGTTAGAACGGTCACTTCTACGATTATCCCCTCTAGTTCATGATCTTGTAACACTGGAAATCTAGGATCATGACTTACTGATTGCGCTGATTCAACAAGTGCTTTTTTCAAGGACATAACTGGTTCGGGAATACCAATACATCCTCTTAACTGATGAGATGGATAGGTATGAAGGGTGGTAAACACACCATAGTTATCATCAAAAATAGATGGTAAGTTATCCTTTGGGACACCTTCATTTTTTACTGTTGAAGAAAGAATTGTTCGAACAAATTTTATTGCTATTTCGCCTTGTTTTATTGAAAGCATAAAAAATGATAAGAAAAAAGAGGTTAAAAAAGATAATGAAGAAAAAAAAATGGAAAAAGAAGAAGTAACTTTATTCTTCTTCACGAGCCAAGCTTATGTCATAACTGATTGGATCCTGGCCAACAGATATCGTAAGCGATCCAGAAAACGTGTATTGAACCATCGTTCCACTTTCGTTAACTCGTTCTGCGACATCTACCGTATAAGTACCTGGCATAAGTTCCAATGAATATGTACCCTCTGCATCTGAAACCGTTTCTGATTCATTTGCAGTATTGTTTTCAACGGTAATATCCGCAGCAAAGGTAATGTTAATGTTGGAAATTGGTTGACTTGTATCTTCACGAATGGTTTCACCCGTCACCTCAATTTTTGCATATTGAATTGAAACATTCTTTGTAACTGTTTTATTTTCTTCGATAGTAACAGATGTAACGGTTTCATAATCTGGTAACTTAGTAACATTCAATTCATAACCTCCAGGCAAAAACGATGAGGTTTCATAAGCACCATTCTCATCAGTAGTTATGGTTTCAACTACATTATTAGTTCCTGTACTTGTATATATCACTTCTATAGTTGCATCAGAGATTTCTTCACCCGCATCATATACTTCATTTCCATTTTCATCAAAGTACACCATACCTTCAACATTTCCTTCTTGTTGACGGGTTACATTATGCCAGTTTTCATCAACCTTAACCGGAATGATTGTGTTTTCTAACTGGAATCCATCCTTATCAATAACAACAATCTGATAATATCCCGGCAGAAGTGATGAAATATTATAATGTCCATTTTCATCGGTGGTCAATTCATTGATATTATTCCAATCATAAGCTGTAGGGGTTCCTTGATTTGGATCAAGTGCATCAATACCATAGAGTTGTATATTGGCATCAACTAAAGGAGTATCACTAGATTCATTAAAAACGCCTTCAGAATCATCCATATTATCATATACATACCCTTCCATTGAAGCAGTTGGAATCTCAATATCTACTTGACGCTGATACTCCAAAGTGGATCGTGTGGCTTCTTCTTCAGTAATGACCGGATGCATACCCTCATTACTAAAGGTAACATTCATCATCACAAACGCATTTTGACCAAGTTCAGGATAACGTTGTACTTGAAGCGTGACCTCTCCAGCAGGTACAATAACTTCATAACTTCCATTCACACTGGTATTCGTATCATGTGCCACTGGTATTTCAGTTCCATAATGAGAGATGTTTTGTTGAACAATCACATCAAAGTCTTTTGGTTCATCTAAAAATGAAATGGTACCATTGATAATTGCTCCTTCATAATATTTAGCAATCACTACAGCACTTTGTCCTTGATTATACGCATATTCAGGATAGGGCGAAATATATTGAGCATAAAAATGTTTCATATCCTGACAAGGAATCTGATACTGTGGAATTGTTTTCTGACCATTTTCATCAGTTTGAACAACACCAACATATGTTTTGTAAAACATAGTTTCAAAATAAGGATCCTTGTAAATCGTTTTTGTATTCACAATAGGATCTTGTCGATTCTGAATATCAGTTCGATTCATTACATCTTCAAACGGGATTTCCTGACCACTTTGAGTTACATACTTCACTTGAACAAAATCATCTTCTGGACTATACTCGCCTTCACCAGCCACCATAAGAAGGCTTCTATCAGCAAGGAATCCAAAGATGTTAAAGATCTGTCTGTCGTATCCTTCAACACCATAATAACGAATACTATTACCGGTTAAATCCTGAATGTCTCTATAAAGCATCGTTAATTCTTCATCACTGAGTTCACTTGTTAACAAATCCATACCATCATGATACACTGCATTTTCAGGCCACTGTTGACCAACAGGATAATCCTGACTGAATTCTTTACCATATTCCGGAGCTATCGGTTCACCATATGATGGTGAACTTGTTGGTTCTTCTACCCATGAAACAAAATTATTTGCATCTGTCTCATCTAAGTATTCCTTTAAAGTAGTTACAATCGTAGTACTAATCGGTCCTTCACGTGCTTTCCCTTCAAGCAATCGAATAATCCAAACAGATACTGCTTCTTGTTCCGAAGTTGACGTATGGAAATTTGAAGCAGGAGGAATTCCATCCTGGAAATTATCAGCTACCACAGGATGACCACCAACTGCAACTCCATAAAATCCATAATCCCACCAAGAAATATATGCAGGCCGATCAGCAGGATTTTCGATTTCAGTGTCTTGTGTGGCAAACCATTGGTATGCATCCACCCAGTATTGTTCTTTTCCAAAACTTGATCCAAAAGCTCCACTTGGTAGATCACCAAAGACATCATTTTTTTCTGTTGCAGGAACTGCTGCATCAAGTGCTAAATAGGCATTTGGTAGAATTAAAAGAAATGCGATAAATAAAATACCAAACGCATGCAAAAAGGAAACTCCTTTTCGAATGCCTTGTAATCCACCTACTCGTTTAATGCTTTTTATCATAGCAGTATAGTCAATCTTATCAATGATCAACCAAATGAAAAATGAGCTCAATAGAATAATTGGAGGTATCAAATCATTAATAAAACGGCCAGCAATCCCAATAAACCATATCTGAATAATGAAAAGTAGAAGCAAGAAGAAATGATCACGACGATGATTCTTTGTTACATAGTGATATCCTACCATGAAAAAACCAATCCAAGCAATCCAAAACAGAGTTGGACCAAAGGACATCACCGTCCTACTAATATCATACGTTCCTGCCTCTGCAATGGTCATCGATACTTTATTCCCATAAATACCTGCGCCAAACAGAATATCACGGATTTTATTTAATCCTCCGACAAATGGAACGTATTGCGTAATCATTGGAAGGAAATATAAAAATATCACCCCAGCTGCACCTAGACCAAAAATACTTGGAAGAGACAACGTCCACGGAATACGTTTTGTAGTAAATAAGTAGTAAAGAGCGCCAAATACTGTTACTCCAAGTGCTAAATAAAGATTAAGATCTGGTGAAAAACCACCTTTCGATGCGATAACTGGTAAAGATAGTAGATAACCCGTAAACAGAGTAATACTTGCAGTTCTAGGCACAGAAAAATCCTTTTTGCCAAGATAGATATCTATTATTATTTGAACGATTGCATATAATGCAATAATGGTAAACAGGTATTCAGCTTCTACCCAAAGCATTGTTAATGCTGCTAATGGAAGACCTGCAAGTAATGCATACATACTTGATTTTTTCACATCAAGTGTAGTCACCCCCTTTATTAGGAAGAAGTAAGAAGTAACTATCAAAAACATGTTTATTGAATCGTGATCAAACAATGCATAAGCTGAACCATGACCCGATCCAAGATGGACAGGTATAAGAGCAAGGAATAATGCTGCAAGAAGTCCTACTTTTCTACTAAACAATGTTTTTCCGATAAAATAAATTGGAAATACGAGTAATGCTCCAAATAATGCGGGAAGGAATTGCATGGCTAAACCAACCGCATCAACTTCATCCATTACTGGCGTCATTAATTGTCCAAATCCGATAGCAAGTATGTTCATGAATGGACCTCGACCACCAGATCTTCCTAAAGGATAATTGAGTAAAGGATCATTTTGATTGTAAAATTGATAATATCCTGCATTTTCACCATACAGTGTTTCTTCAACATGCCTCATGTTATAGTAAGGATCAGGTCCAGATAAGTAATATTTATCAAAACCGGTTCCATCTTCATTGAATGGTGCACCACCTGCGACATTGAAATAGGTGTTTAGCATAAGCACCATTAAGAAAATAGCTATGAGGGATCCAGCAATCCACCATTTTTTATTAACTCTGAATTTTTTGTTTTTGCTCAATTTTTTACCGATTGTTTTGTCTACTCGGTTCTCAACAGATTTATCTGGTATGCTTTTTCTCTGGGCACGTTTTCGCATGGTTTGCTCACCTAGGTTAATTACACTCGTAAAACTATAGCCTTATATATACCTTACCGAAAACCTTGATAACCGTCTAAGAAAGAATTTCTTCTAATGCGGAGGAAACTGAAACGGCGCTAAACTGGGTTTGAATGGTATCAGTGGCAATGATTTCTTCACAGCCAGCATCCTGTAACTTTTTGATTGCTGATCCAGCAAATAATCCATGAGTACATGCAACATAGATTTTCCTTACATCTTGACTGTGTAATTGTTTTATGGCTTCAGCCATTGTTCCCCCTGTTGAAATAATATCATCAATGATAGCAGCAGTTTTCCCATTCACCTCTAAACTTTTTGGTGTAATTGAAATGGTGCTTCCATCTAATCGAGTTTTTTCTAAATAATCAACATCACATTGTAAATAACTCGCTGCTTTTTTCGCTCGGTTTAAAGCACCATGATCTGGTGCTAGGACTAAATCAATTTTTTTTTCTTTTAAATATGTTGAAATGGGTTTGACTGCTGAAACGCTTTTTGCTGGAATTGTAAAAAAATCTAAGATGTGTTCCTTGTGCGGATCAACGGTAATGATGTTATCTGCGAGTGTACTGATTAGTTTTGCTAAAGATGCAGCACTTATCGGTTCGCCTTTTTTGAATTGTTTATCCTGCCGAGCATAACCAAAGTAAGGAATTATTACCGTAATCTTTTTTGCTTTCGCTCGTTTTACCGCATCAAGCAGTAAAAAAAGTTCGATGATATTTTCATCTGGATACGTAGTTTGGACAATGGCAACTGCTTCGTTTTCGATGTTTTCAAGAATACGGATATATAATTCTTTATCAGGAAATCGTTTTGTTTGTGTTTCAATTATTGGTAATTTTAATGCTTGTGAAATCTTCTTGGAAAGTGCTTGTGATGCTGAACCAGCGATAAGTTTCATAGAAAAAATGAAAAAAACAATTGTTTTTAGTATTTTCGGACGAAAGTTTTTAGAATATAAGCGTGATTAGATTATCTCTGGTCGGTCGAGGATGTTATGAGGATGCCACAGTGCTCAATGATTCTTATGCTTTTGTTCGCTTCACTCCTCCTAATCCTATTTGGATCGTTAGTAGGAGCACAAGAAAGCGATGCATCAGTAGAAAGTAGTATTGATATAAACATTGTTGATGGTACAACACTTTCTGTTGAGTTAACTGCAGATGTTTCCTATATTACCCTTCCAGCTAATGACATTCGGTATTTCAAAACTGACATTCAGCAAGCAAGTCCTGAGATGCTTGGAGCCATAAAATATGCATTGAAAAGTGATATTGTTTCACAACTTAAATCCTCTTTTCCAGAGTGTTTAGTTTCTTCTGTATATGAGTTACCACGGTATGAATCAGGGGTTTTTTTGGATAGATACAATGTAAGTTTGCGACCTGCTTTTTTTTCAATGAATGAATCTGTTTCATCATCTGATGTAATAAATGGATTACTTGATTCAGGGGTTTTTGTTAATTATTCGTTTTCTTGGAATGCTATGAATGGTTGGAATAATACATTCACTCTTATTCTTTCAAATGAATTAGGATATAAACGAACTGATGGAAGTGTTGATAACAAAGAGATTAGTTGGGATGTGTTTAATGGTATGGGATCTAATGAGGAGCAAATGGGCTCCATTACATTAAAGGATATGAATCCTTCAACAGATCCGTCTAAAAATGAAAGTGTTTCTCTTTTGTTTTCTCTTGATTGTAGAACACCAAATCAATCAGATATGGCTGTGTTACTGCAAGCATATAGACTTGAAATGAAGAGGTATTCTTGTTTACCTTCTGTTTTATCTTTACCTCAGTCTCTTCCTGCTGATGCAGTAAGATTGTGTGCAGAAAATAATCTAACTGATTATGAGGAGATTAAAACCATGTCTTTTGATGAATATGTCACCTATTCATTAAATGCATTACAAAAGTCTTCATTTAATCAATCATTCAATTATTCTTTTACTTTTGATGCAGCAACGACAATAAATTGTTCTCCTGCGTTTAATGTAACAAATATGGAAGAACAGCCCCCAGTTACTGGTTTAATTACTGATTCTTTCGTTAAGGTGAGTTTGTTTAATGTTTCTGCAAGAGCGTTTTTTGGTTTGATTAATGCAGGTGGTGAATCGGAGGTTTCTTCTGAATCAGTAAATTTCGCAGATGTTTTTGACAATAGCCGTTATCCATCTTCTTCAACATTACGTCTCCCAGATCATGTACTGTTTAATGATCAAAATGAAGTTACTTGGAATCATTCATCTGATTTTTCTGGTGTTTTCAATTCAGACGAATCTTTAGAATATTCAAGTCAACAAGTGAATTGTAATTATGAGATAGATGTAAAAAGTACTGATTTGAATTTGTTGAGTTTTTTTACTGGAAAAACCGAGGTGAACCTTGGGATTGGTTTTGAAAAAAATCGTGAGATACAAGTATTATCACGATCATCTGAGTTGTCAATCCCTGAAGATATTGATTTATCCTTTGTAAATGCAGATGCATTTCGTCTTTGTGTTGAAGAACGTGTTTTTACCGATGAAGAAATCAATGATTTTATCATTAAGCATGAAACGCTTCTTGAAAACACGTCTAGACGATTGTTTCCTTCAATTAAAGGATCGGCAGCAAATGATCAAGATACTTTTGAGGATTCATTGGAATGGACGGGTAATATTTCATCGATGGATGCCGAAGATCCGGTTGTTCTTCGACAATGCATGGAAAGTACTGCTCCTCTTTCATGTCAGTTTAAGTTGTTTCCACCGCAGTTTTCTTTTGAAGCTCAAAATTTAACGTTTGTGGGGGTTGCTGAGGAAACGGTAATGTATAATATGACGTTTCCAAAAGGCGTTTCAGTATCTGTTCTTTCTTCATCTCAGGAAGTGAAAATGTTAACTGATTCAGATGGAAGAGACTTGCTTTCTGTGAGGTTGAATGCTTCTGAAAATGGAAAAGTTGCTTCCGTTCTTTTACTTATGAAACCATCTTTGCTTTACATTATTGGATTGTTTATCCCTTGCATCATCAGTGTGATTATTACTTTTATTTTATTCATCGTGGTTTACATTATTAGGAAGAAAAGGAATACTTTCCGGCAGAATCATCATCATGGCTCAGCAGGGGATGAACCGGAGGAATATGAAAATGAGGCGTATTATGTTCCACCAAAACCACCCTCTAAAAGATAGGTTTTATTTTTTTACGTGAAGAAGACCAGGTATGAGTTTCAGAAGAGATGGTGTATGTTTTAACAAAGGTTTAATTAATTTTGATGGATAATCGATGTCACCGTATTTGTTAATGCTTTCGTTTAGTTTTGGATTGTTGAATTTTTTGATGTACGTGTTAAACTGAGTATCTGAAAATTTGGAATAAAGACCATGTAGTTTCATTCCAATGCTAAGTTCTCGGCCGATAGTTTTTTTCCATTGGGTATGATATTTTGTTAGGATTTGTTTAGAATAATTTTGTGTCTGTGTTGCTGATAATAGTGTTTGACTTGCAAGTTGGGCACATGTAAGCCCAGTGAATATGCCACCGCCAGATGTTGGTTTTACTTGTGCAGCTGCATCTCCAACGAGTAACACGCCATCATCACTCGTTTGTTTTAATGGCCCTAATGGTATGAGTCCTGCCATCTGATTTTCGATATTAGCATGTTCTAAGAATGGTTTAGTTGCCTTGTTTTCAAGGAATTGTTCAAAAAATTTTTTAGGTGATTGATCAAAGGGAACGCACAATCCAGCACGCGCAGTTGTTCCTTTTTTATTTATTGGTATGATCCATGCGAAAAACTCTGGCGCGACCTTATTTCCAACAAATATTTCCACGGTCGAAGGGTCAAGTGAGGTGTCAGTAAGTGTTGCTCCGATTCCTTTTAAAAATTTTTGAGGAGCCGGAAAACAAAAAACATCTCTAACAAGTGATTGAGGTCCATCAGCTCCAACTATTGCTTTTGAGTGGATGCTTCTTTTTTTGTTAGTACAGGTTTCTATATGTGATTCAACTCGTTGGATTGATTGTACTTTTTCTCCATTGATAATAGTGGTTCCATTTTGTTCTGCTTGAGTGGCAATGGTTTGGTCAAATTTCTTTCGATCTATACTATACGCATGAATTTTGTCTCCACCAATGGTTAGTATTTTGTTGTTTGGTGAATGAATGTGAGCAGTGCTTATGCTGTTTTGAATGATGTTGTCTGATGGTATTTGAAATTGTTCGAAAACGCGAGGTGTGATTAATCCAGCACATTGTACGGGTGAACCTATTTTTTTATGTTGTTCTATAACTGTTACATGAATATCTTTTTTAGCGAGAAGATCTGCTAGATATAATCCAGTTGGCCCTCCCCCTACAATTGTAATTTCAGTTGTTTCACACATAAATCGGTGGGGTATACCATACTAGATTTATAATTGAATCGATAGGATTTTTGATGAATTATTCTTTTTGTTTGGTTTTTTTGTAGTGTTAACAGATGGATTCATATACTATGATTCTTTTTTTGAGAATGATGTTTTTCATAGGTTTTCGGTCAAAAAAACAACATAAGAATATTTCTAGTTCAGATTTTGATTCACTTGTTTGTAAATTTGTTTTTGATGGATTAGGGCATCTTCTTGGTGAAAGCATTAGCATTGAAGGAGATTTAGTGATTATAAAATCAGAGGGTTCTTATCTAGGAATTCCTTTGAAACATGTTGAATCTGATGGAAAAAAAATAATTGTTAAAGGATTGGTGGATCAGCAAAATGCAAAGCGTCTAGGTGAAAGATGGAGACGGCAGGAAGAAAAAAAAGAAGGGTTTGTGTATGATAAATGAATCATTTGATTATAAGATGGTTATTGTTACTCGTAAAGATTTGAATCTTTCAAAAGGAAAACTTTCGGTTCAAGTTGCTCATGCTGCAGTGATATGTGCACTTGAAACAAAAAAGCATCATAAGAAATGGTTTACTAAATGGATGCGTGAAGGAGCGAAAAAAGCAGTGGTAAAAACAGAGAGTGTTAATGATTTTATTGAACTTAAAAGAAAATCTGATGATTTGAATCTTGCAACAGTTATCATATCTGATGCAGGACATACCGAGATTCCTACGGGAACAAAAACAGTTCTTGGGGTAGGTCCGGGACCTCATAATTTAGTTGATCAAGTAACTGGAAATCTTTCTTTGCTTTAAAAAAAGAAGGGAAAAAGAGAATTTTTAGGTTCTCTTTTTGACGATAAAAAGTATTGCTGCAAATGCTGCAATGAGTGCTAAGAATTCAAAACCTGGGGTTCCTGATGGGGGTGGCGTAGTCGTAGTTTGGCCTTCAGTATTTGTATCCCCTGGCTCTGTTGTATCCGTATCACCTGTGTCTGTACTGTCACCAGGATCTGTGTCATCAACTGGTTCGTCATCATCCGTAGAACCCTCATAGTATGGAGCAAACATATTTGGTACATAATCATGATATGTTTTAGTGGCATCCACAGAATCAGATGCAAATCCATACAGCTCAAAACTATCTTCAGGATAATCAATCTCAAAAATCGCAGTAGATATATCACCAGATACTGAATCGTTAAGTGATCCCCCTGTTCTCATATATTTATCGGTACTCATATATACACCACTTCCCGCTGAATGTGACGCATAATATTGACCTGATGGATTTTCAAAATAAATCATATATGTATGAAATACGTGTTGGTAAGTCAAAGGTGGCATAGGTAAAAAGCATTGAAATAATTATGACGAAACAACCAGTGATTGCTTCAGAAAGAAATAA
>JAGXLH010000082.1:4009-7144 GCA_018334795.1 Thermoplasmatota archaeon | reverse complement strand
TGGAAGGTGATGGTATCGGGCGAATGGAGGCACCGCGTGGAGAGGTTATTCATTATGTGAAAATGGATGGTCATGAGCATCCATATTCTTGGAAGGTGCGAGCGCCAACATATAATAATATTTTACCATGGATTCCAATGCTTCGAGGCGAGCAAATCGCGGATATCCCGATTGTTGCTGCTTCCACTGATCCATGTATGAGTTGTACGAATCGAGTTGGTATTGTGCATCATGGAAAACGTAAAATGTTTACTGGTGAACAGTTACATGAGTTAAGTGTAAAAAAAACACGGAGGTTGATGCAATGAAATTTTCTATGATCCCTCAAGTGCTTTCTCAGATGCTTAAAAAACCGTTTACAAATAAATTTCCTGCCAAATATATTCCTTCCTCCGTAACTGGATATTTAAAAGATGTTCAGTCTGGAAAAGCAAAGATGATCCCGCCTGTTGAAACTCCCGAAGGTTTTCGTGGTAAGATTAAGTATGATCGGGATACCTGTATTGGTTGTAAGTTATGTATTAAAGTTTGTCCGACTGATGCAATTGAATTTATTCCTGAAACCAAAAAGATTCGGATTTATTTATCACGATGTTGTTTTTGCAGTCAGTGTAATGATATTTGCCCGAAGAATTGTTTAAGCATGGGTGATGAGTTTTTACTAGCTGATACTGATAAATATTCTTCTGATTTAATCGTTGAATAAAGAATGAAAAAACATTCATCAACTAAACTTATTTTCAAAGGCGTCGTGCAAGGTGTCGGTTTCCGACCTACCGTGTACCGAGTTGCAAAACAATTAGGTAGTCATGGTTTTGTATTAAACACGGGTTCAGAAGTTGAAGTGGTTATTGACACAGATCCTGATGAGTTTGTAGCTGAACTAAGAAATAGTCTTCCATCGTTAGCAACCATTTCTTCAGTGGAAAAAGTTCCAGATGAAAGAACGTTTTCTAATTTTACTATTAAAAAAAGTATGCAAGGATCAAAACAATCAGTGATACCGGTGGATGCGGCAATTTGTGATGATTGTTTAAAAGAATTATTTGATAAAAACAACCGTCGGTATCATTATCCATTTACCAATTGTACCGTGTGTGGTGCCAGGTATAGTGTAATAACTGATGTACCTTATGATCGAAAGTATACCGCTATGGATGAATTTCCGCTCTGTAAAACATGTAATGAGGAATACAGTAATCCAGATAATCGTCGGTATCATGCGCAAACGATTTCTTGTCCAACGTGTGGCCCCAAATATTCATTATTTGACAATTCTAGAAATAATCTTGAAATTGATGATCCTATCAATTTTTTTGCAAATGAAATTGATGCAGGAAAAATTGGAGTGGTTAAATCATGGGGTGGTATGCATCTTTGTTGCTCGTTAGATCAAATCACTCATTTTAGAAGGTGGTATCATCGGCCGCAGAAATCGTTTGCAGTTATGGTTCAAGATATTGAAACCGCAAAAGATTTTGCTCGCATCACAGAAGATCAAAAAGAATTATTGACCTCTGCGCAAAGACCGGTTGTGTTAGTTAAGAAGAAAAAAGAGTTGAATATTGCTCCTGGACTTGAATATATTGGATTGTTTTTACCGTATTCTCCTGTTCATTATCTTTTGTTTGATTCATTGAAGGCAAATGCGTTGGTTATGACCTCTGCAAATATTCCAGGGGAACCAATGATAACTGAAAATAAAAATGTGTTTCAATTGAATGCTGATGTGTATTTATTGCATAATCGACGGATTCCAAATCGAGTGGATGATAGTGTTGTTAAACTCTGGGGAAAAAACAGGTTTTTTATTAGAAAATCAAGAGGTTTTGTTCCTGAACCAATTCCAGTTATGTATGATGAGAACATTGTAAGTGTTGGACCTGGAGAAAATGTAACTGGTGCTGTTTCAGCCCATAACAAATTGTATTTAACGCAGTATATCGGGAAAACAACGTCGTATGAAGCGCTTTCATTTTTGGAAAAAAGCCTAAATCATCTGATGAACTTAACCATGGAAAAAAAACAAGTTGATGCAGTTTCTATGGATATTCATCCAGGATATGAAACAAAGAGTCTAGCAAAAAAATTGGCTAAGGAGTTCAATGCTCCTTTGTTTTCATTTCAACATCATTGGGCACATGCAGCAAGCTTACTTCTTGATCGGAATGAATCTGAAGCGGTGGTGTTATCTTTGGATGGACTAGGATATGGTGAAGATGAACTATTATGGGGTTCAGAAGTACTTGATGCATCCTTTACTGATTATTCTCGAATTAGTTATTTTCAACCGATTCCATTAATTGGTGGGGATAAAGCAGCAGTTGATCCGCGAAGAGTACTTTTTGCTATTTTTCAACAGTTTGATGAAGAACTATTTTTTTCTGGTAGTAACGCAGATATTTTTCGTAAAATGATCTCATATAGTCCAAAATCAACGAGTTTCGGCCGTGTTTTGGATGCACTTTCTTGTTATCTTGGTATTTGCTGCAAGCGAACGTATGATGGTGAACCTGCGATGAAAATTGAGCGGTATCTTTCTAAAGGAACGAATCGTTTTTCTTTTAAGCCTCTTGTTAAAAATGGTATGGTTCAAACGGTTGATTTATTCAGACAGTTACATGAGGAGAGAAAAAAGTTGCCGGATTTACTGTCAAATAAACATCGTGCGGATTTAGCGTTTTCTTTTGTTTATGCTCTTGTTACAGCATTAACAACAGAAGCAATTAAACATGCAAAAAATAAGATGATACCTTCAATTGGGCTTACCGGTGGTGTTTCATATAACATACCAATTGTGAATATGATTCATGAACACGTTAAAAAAGAAAACTTACAATTTCTTGTGCATCATCGCATTCCAAATGGTGATGGTGGGATTTCAGCTGGACAAAATGTGTTAGCTGGACATAAAATATGATGATAGATTATTCTGATTAATTCTTGTATTTTAAAGTTTGAAAATAGGATTGTTGACCATTGTATTTCTGTTGCACTGAATTAACTAGGAATAAATCTTCTTTTATTCTCTCTTATTGTAGAAAAGTATATTAACTTTTTTTATCTTAATATTAATGATTGTTACTCTTTATGTTAGGGAGCATAAAGAAAGGTGAGAACAAAATTATCCTCAAT
>JAGXLH010000082.1:0-3448 GCA_018334795.1 Thermoplasmatota archaeon | reverse complement strand
TGTCATGCACATTATCGGAATAGAGGGGATTACGAAAAGGGGCATATTCCAACTGCTGTAGATGTAGATACCAATCAATTAGAATCTCCTGAAACGTGGAATCGTCGATCGCCAGAAGAATTAAAACAAACACTCGAACAACTCGGCATCACTCATGACACCACAGTTATTTTGTATGGACGGTTCTCTTTTCCAGACAATGCTGATCCATACCCAGGTAGCAGTGCAGGGCATCTTGGAGCGATACGTTGTGCATTTATCATGTTATATGCTGGTGTCAAAGATGTTCGCTTACTTAATGCTGGATTACAAGCATGGACTGATGCAGGATTTGAAACAACGAAGAAAGAATATGAGAAAAAACCAGTCACTGATTTTGGATTGACTATTCCTGCTCATCCTGAATTTATTGTTGATTTAAACGAAGCAAAAGAAATGCTTAAAGATTCTGAGAGAAACTTAGTGAGTGTTCGAAGTTACAAAGAATTCATTGGTGAAGTAAGTGGATACAATTACATTGAAAAAAAGGGACGAATTCCAGGAGCAATATTTGGTAATTGTGGAAGTGATGCATATCATATGGAAAATTACCGAAACCTGGATCACACGATGCGAGAATATCATGAAATTGAAAAGATGTGGAGTGAATCTAAAATTACAAGGAATAAACATAATGCGTTTTATTGTGGAACTGGTTGGCGAGCAAGTGAAGCATTCTTCAATGCTTGGCTTATGGGATGGCCTCAAATATCGGTTTTTGATGGGGGATGGTTTGAATGGACAAATGAAGGCAATGCATTTGAAACAGGAATCCCTGAAGAAAAAGAAACACAGCAAATAATGGAGTGAAATTATTTATAATTCATTGATAACCATTGAAAATTTCCTTAAAAAGAATAGTGCAGATCAAATTGAAAAAAATATTTTAATGAATTTAACTGGGTCTCAAAAAAAGATTTCAAGCACGTTTTTTTATGATGAAAAAGGATCAAAACTGTTTGAAAAAATAACGAGTCTTCCTGAGTATTATCTTACTCGAACGGAAATCCCGCTTATCAAACAGGCAGCTGATTATCTGAAAGAATCATTCAGAAATGTAACCATTATTGAGTTTGGAAGTGGTGATCCTACTAAAATCTCACTTTTGTTAGACTCAATCCCAGATGAATATAGAGAAACCATTTCTTATGTTCCATTTGATGTAAGTGATGCAGCTATTCAAGAATCCTGTAATCTACTTTTGCAGGATTTTCCAGGCTTAAACATACACGGGATCATTGCTGATTTTACGACTCAACTTGATGTTATCCCGAAAAAAACAAACAAAATCATTTGTTTTCTGGGTAGCACTATAGGAAATTTTTCAAAAGAACAATCCAAAGAGTTCTTATCAGATATATATGAGATCATGCATCCTGGAGATCGGTTATTACTTGGTTTTGACATGGTGAAAAACAAAGAAATCATCGAAAAAGCATATAATGATAGTCGGAAAGTAACTGAACAATTCAATAAGAATATTCTCAACGTGGTAAATACTCTTGTTGGCACTGATTTTAATCCAGAAAATTTCAAACATATTGCATTCTATAATGAAGAACTGTCTCGAATTGAAATGCATCTAAAAGCAATAAAACAAATGGAAATATCCTCATCCAAATATTCATCACATATTCACATCAACAAAGATGAATTGATTCATACGGAAAATTCCCATAAATTTACTATTGAACAAATTAAGAAATTAGTTGCAAGTGCAGATCTTGAAATTGAAAGGATTTTTGCTGATGAAAAAAACTGGTTTAATCTGGTATTATTAACAAAATCATAAAGGTCGATATGAATGGACATCCAAAAAATACGATCCGATTTTCCTATTTTACAACAAAAAATACATGGACATCCATTAGTTTATCTTGATAATTCAGCTACAACACAAAAACCTCAACAAGTTATTGATAGCATTATCCGATTCTATACCTCTGTGAATGCTAATGTTCATCGAAGTGGTCATTTTTTAAGTGAACGAGCAAGTGTTTCATTTGAATCAACTCGACAAAAAATACAATCTTTTATTCATGCAAAACAAACTGAAGAAATCATTTTTACTTCTGGGACTACAGAATCAATTAATCTTGTCGCTCACTCTTTTAAAAACCAATTTATTAAGTCAGATGATGAAATCATTATTTCAGAAATGGAGCATCATTCAAATATTGTTCCTTGGCAACAGATTTGTAAGCAAAAAAATGCAAGATTAAAAATCATTCCTTTTGATGAACATGGTGAGTTGATCATTGATGCATTCAAGGAATTGATTACAGAGAAAACAAAATTAATTGCACTTACCTTTGTTTCCAATGCTCTTGGCACCATTAATCCAGTGAAAGAACTCATTCATATTGCTCATGAAAAAAATATTCCAGTGTTAATTGATGGTGCGCAGGCAGTGCAACACCTCCCTGTTGATGTACAAGACCTTGATTGTGATTTTTTTGTGTTTTCAGGCCATAAAATGTATGCTGGAACAGGTGTTGGTGTATTGTATGCTAAGCAAAAATGGTTGGAAAAAATGCGGCCTTATACCTATGGGGGAGGAATGGTTAAATCAGTGAGTTTTGAAAATACAACGTTTGCAAATCATCCGTTCAAATTTGAAGCAGGTACCAGTAATATTTCTGGAATACTTAGCTTAGGTAAAGCAATTGATTATCTCAATAACATTGGTATCAACAAAATTCAACAGCATGAACAAAGATTAGTTACTTACGGTCTTGATCAACTCAGCACTCTTGATGGATTGACCATTTATGCAAAACCAAAAAAAAGATGCGGTATAATTTCATTTAATCTTGAAGACATCCATCATTATGATGCTATGATGATTCTTGATAAACTAGGGGTAGCCGTTCGCAGTGGCAAACATTGTGCTGAACCAGTGATGAATCATTATAACATTAAAGGAACAATTCGAGTGAGTTTTGCAATGTATAATACCACTGAAGAAATAGATAGATTACTTGTTGGATTACAAAAAGTTCAGGAGATGCACAGATAAGATGAGTAACAAAATAAATAGTGTTCAGGATCGAATCATTGATGAGTTTTCCTCCTTTAATGACTGGTTTGATAAATATGAATATGTAATACGAAAGGGAAAGGAGCTCAAAGGATTAGATAAAGAATTAAAATCAGATGAAAATGGTATTGGTGGTTGCCAATCAGATGTTTGGATTTCATCAGAGCAAAAAGAGAGTAAGATTCATTTTTTGGCAGATAGTGACTCCTTAATTGTTAAAGGAATATTATCTTTAGTTCTTGAAGTTGTAAATGATCAAGAGCCTAAGGATATTGTAGATGCTGATTTCTATTTCATTGATAAGATTGGATTAAATAATCATCTTTCTCCCTCTCGTTTAAACGGATTGAATGCTATTATGAATCGAAT
>JAGXLH010000008.1 GCA_018334795.1 Thermoplasmatota archaeon | reverse complement strand
TCCATCTAAGTGGCATCATCCGAGGAACTAGACCTGGTTGCACATGTAAATGTGGACCTAACCGCGCTAATTTTTTCATATCCGCATTCACAAAGTTCATCAGAATCGATTGAGCCATATCATCAAGGTTATGCCCCGTAGCTAACCGATCCACTTTTAATTCTTTTGCTAATGTGTTCAAACAATGCCTGCGAAACACTCCACAATAACTACACGCACCAAGTGGAGATCTATTCACCTGTTGAATTTCATCCATACCCCACCCAATAACCTCTTTAAAACATACTTCATAATATGAAATATTCCATTCATTACATGCTTTCTGAACTTTTTCTAAACTCTTATCTCGATACCCACTAATACCTTCATTCACACTTAAAGCCATCACGTCAACATCAGGCCTATGAGAAAAAATACGATGAAGCAATAATAAGGTTACAAGACTATCCTTTCCTCCAGAAACCGCAACACCAATCCGAGAATGAGATGGTGTCTTTCCTTGTTTCTTAATTGTTTTCTTCACTCGTTTCTCAACATAAATAGAGAAATGATCACTACATAAATGAGTCCCATTATACCGAATGAACGCAACAGAGGGTTTCTGACATTTACTACAAACTGGAATCATAAAAACTAAAACAGAAAACAAACACTCTCCATAAAAAATCTTTGTACTCATTTAATCAGCGCTTTGTTTTTCAATAACATTAATACATGAAGACCAGATATCAGCCTCCAAAAAAAATAGATTCTATTTATTTGGGGAGTCAAAAAATATGACCATAACCGTCACTGGATCAGATCTTACCATTGAACACGTTGTTTCTGTGGCAAGACTTCATGAAAAAGTAAAACTTGATAACAAAGCACTCAACCGAATTAAAAAATGCCGGGCGATGCTTGAAAAAAAAATTGATGCTCACGAAATCATGTATGGAGTAAACACAGGCATCGGTGAATTTTCAGAAGTAGTTTTAGATGATGACCAAGTAAAACAATTCCAGAAATACTTAATTTATAATCATTCTGCAGGAATCGGTGATCCTGCACCTATTGAATATGTTCGTGGAGCAATGCTAGGAAGAATTAATGTGCATGCTCATGGACAATCCGGATGTAGACCTATTATTACTCAAACCCTTGTAGAAATGCTTAATAAAAACGTTACTCCCTTTATTTGCCAAAAAGGAAGCGTGGGTGCCTGTGGAGATCTTGCACCAATGTCTCAAATCGCTTTAGTCCTTCTTGGTGAAGGAAAAGCATACTTCAAAGATAAATTGATGAGCGGAAAAGAAGCAATGGAAAAAGCTAAAATCAAAACCCCCGGGTTAAAAGCTCGAGATGGTCTTGCTGTCATTAACGGATCAAATGTGCTGACGGCAATGAGTGCTATTTTTTTAGTTGATGCTTTTGCCTGGTTAAAACAAGCTGAGATTGCTGCAGCGATGAGTCTAGAAGCATTAAAAGCAAACATGAAACCATACACCAAAAAATTACATGAAGCACGAGGGTTTCATGGAGCAATAACGTCAGCTGAAAACATTAATAAACTAATTAAGAACGGTGATTTGAAAAACGGAAAAATCAAAGTCAAGGTTCAAGACGCGTATTCCATGCGATCCTCACCGCAAGTCATTGGATCAGCTAGAGATGCACTTAGTTATGCACGATCACAAGTAGAAATCGAACTAAATGGTGTTGGGGACAATCCCGTGTTTTTCCCTGATGAAGATTTACAAATTTCTGGAGCGAATTTTCAAGGGTCACCAGTATCAGTACCTATGGATATGGCAGGAGCTGCAATCACCATGGTCAGTGTACTGTCTGAACGACGAATGAACCGACTAAATAATCCTGCACTTAGTGAAGGACTCCCTGCATTTCTCACAAAAGGAGCAGGAATGTTCTCTGGATTAATGCTGAGTCAATACACTGCGGATATGCAAATCGTTGAACAACGAATTCTTTCCACTCCCGCTTGTATTCAATCAATTCCAGCTGCAGCTGATCAAGAAGATTTTGTGTCAATGGGAATGAACACAGCAATAAAAAACATGCAAATCCTAGATAATGCATATGGCGTACTTGGCATTGAACTTATGGCTGCAGCTCAAGCTTTAGATTTTAGAGAGTATAAACCAGGTGACGGTGTTCAAACTGCTAAAGAAACCATACGAAAACAAGTTAAATTCTTAGATGTCGACCGACCGCTTTACCCGGATCATACTAAGATGAAGGAACTTGTGAAATCAAAAGAAATCCTTAACACGGTAGAAAACAAAATCGGAAGATTAGGATAAATCCTAATACAAAAATTTTATTTTTTTATTATTTCCTTTTATCAATTCCTTCAATTAATTTTTTTGCATGAAACTCAAACGCAATCACGGGATGTTCTAACGAAAAATTAGTAATAGTCCGCGGATGTAATTCACCAAAATAGCCAAGAAAACCGGATTTATTTACTACTTGAGCACATCTTCCGTTTATAAATCCAGGATGATCAAATTCTTTGATATCATATTTGATACCAATGTCTCGAAAGATGGCTTCAACAATGGATTTACACTCAGTAAAATTCGCATGAGCACTACTTTTCATTCCACCAACATGATACTGATTCTTATATTGTTCATCAGAAACAATACCAAGTTCAAAAACTTGTTGTGGCAATGAATGATGTTTATTATCCGCTAGCATCTGAAGTAATGATGGAAGTAATCCAACGCGTAAACACGTATAATCTTCACCAATCGGATTTTGAATTTGCACATGATTTCTTGTTTCCAATCCAAGTTTTTCAAATTCATCTTGTTCATTAGACAAGGTGAACGTGGTGACTTCATTAAACCCTAAACCAATCAAAACAGTTCGTAAATTTTGAAATGATTCCTTATGCGGTAATGGTTTACCAAAACTAAAGGAACTTGGAATCTCATAAGAAATATTATCAAATCCATAACCAACTGCAACATCCTCAATCAAATCGATTTCATGAAGTATATCTGCTCTCCAAGAAGGAATGGAAACCATAAGTGTTTGTTCATCTTTATTCTCTGCATCATACCCCATTTTTGCTAAAAACATTTTAATTTCATCACTAGAAAGATTTAATCCAAGAATAGCATTCACTCGCTTAACAGATAATTCTCGTTTCATTATAGATAAATCAGGACTTAAAATAGTTTCATTTTCACTCACTATCTTTGTTGAATACACGCTTCCTCCACGTTCAGCAAGTGCGGTGACTACAATTGCTAATGCATGATGAATTGCTTTTTTATCAGTTCCTGTGACATCAATGAATAAATCAGTTGTAAACGGAGTAACTTCAGTAAGGATTCCATTGATAATAGGTGGAAATGAAAGCACATTGTCATTAGCATCAACTATTAACGGATACAAATCAACATCTTCAAGTAATGAAGCATACGCCATGCCTTTCTCATGAGATGAAAGTATTTCAGATAGCGTCATCGATTCCACTTTTGCTAAGGGAACGAACTGATAGGAATCAGGATCCACTGCTTTATACGTAAATGGAGGTTGTACCGGTTCAGCATTATGCACTCCAATCGCTACTTTTTTTCGATTCCGACCAATACCAAAATGCAATTTTTCTTGTAATTGCATTAATGAAGTGATCAACTCATCAGTCATCTCCACGTTTTTTACAAGAGCACATCGAACAAAAGGCCGAACTTTTTTTACAGAGGAATCAACATTCATAACAATATCAGATTCTTCAACTTGATACTTGGTTAACCCTGGTTTAATATCAAAAAAAGCTCTTGATGCACGAACGATTCCTTCAACGGATGATAAATCAGGCCGATTCGGAAAGAATTCAATACTGATCTCATCATCTTCAATCTTATCAAAATCCGCACCAATCATTGGTAAACGTTTGATCAGATCATCTTTTGAAATGGTTTTTCCAAAAAGGCTAATGTAATCTTGATAATCAAAGCTAACAACTGGCATATACTTTTGTGAAATAAAAAGGAGGTATATTTGATTTTGCAAAAAAAAGTTTATTGCTTTCATTCCTATTTTTTTGATTGTTAAAAAAAATTTATAACAAGTAACCTATTTACCATTTTAAAAATGGGAAATATTGGATTGGGAATCAATAATAGATAGTAACAATAAAAACAGATTTCATCATTGATTATTTCAAATTGATACATAACTCATCATGGTTTACCATAACTATTAACACAAATCAAATCTATTACATCTTAGATTCATCCTTGTTATAGTCGATGGTAAAGAAAGCAAGGGAAAAAAGTTGTTGGTGGAAATAAAAGATGGATTTAAAACAAGAAAAAATAGCAACGCTTCACGAATTCAATGTTGGAAAGAATCAACTAATGAAAACCGTGAGTGATTGTGTTGTGGAACGGCCGGTTTCCGTAGTCATGCCTATGCTTTACAAAGAAATCAATGGCGATGCATTAGGTACCATCAAAAAAGGATTGGATAAGTGTACATATCTTCGAGAAATCATCATTCCACTTGCCGCAAAAGATGAAAAAGAATTTACTCATGTTAAACGATTTTTTTCAGATTTAAAAGTCCCACATTTAATCATGTGGTGTAATGGACCAAAAATCGAACGATTATTAGAAGGTCTACAAGCAGAAGGAATTGATTTGCTTAAATACCGGGGAAAAGGACGGGATGTATGGCTTGCATTAGGAATAGCTGCCCTCAGATCCTATGCAGTAGCACTTCATGATGCAGACATCATGCTTTATGATGAAACCATTCCAACAAAACTAGTATATCCATTAGTAGAACCCGAACTTGATTTCAAATTTAACAAAGGATATTACGCACGAGTAAACACTGAAAAAGGAATTATGTACGGCCGTGTTGTCCGATTATTCCTTCATCCACTTCTTGAAGCATTAGAAGAACAACACAATGCTCAAGTTGAATTCGTCAAATTCCTACAATCATTCCGATATCCATTATCAGGCGAGTTCGCATTGACAAGTGATCTAGCTCGAGACGTCGATATCCCTGGAAATTGGGGTATTGAAATCGGAGTGATGGCTGAAATGTATCGAAATGTGATTACCAAACGAATTTGTCAAACGGATCTTGGTTTTTATGATCATAAACATCAAAAAATAGGAAATGAAGACCAAGGTCTCGTGAAAATGACCGGAGACATCCTTGAAACATTATTACGAGTACTAATTGAAGAGGAACAATTAAAAATATCTGAAGATTTTGTTCGCTCATTAAGAGTGTTATATCAACGATATGCTCAAGATGCCATTAGAAAATATCATGCTGATGCTCATTTTAACAATCTGAAATATGATAGGCATATCGAAGAGAACATGGTTGAACAATTCAGTGAACAAATATCGGTTTCAGGAGAACATTATTTACAACATCCTGTAGGCTCTCGGATTCCTGATTGGTTACGAACCATTTCAGCTCGAAAGAAAATCCGTGAACAACTCCTAGATGCTGTAATCGTTGATAATGAAAAGTAAACCAGCTGAAAAAAAAATTAACCAATAGTTTAAATGAAAAAATAAGGAGAAAAACAATCAATGAATCAAGACTGGAACAAAGGATTAAGTTTAGACTCAGAAATTGTGAATAAATGCCATGAAATAGGACCAATCGACATCATGGTCGGCGTCCTATGTAAAAACGTTGAATCAACAGTGTTAAGCGTGTTAAACACTATAAATGAAGGATTATACCGTTATTTCCCAGATTATAATCTTGCAATCGTAGTTTCAAAAGCACCATCTAGTGATAACACTGATGAAGCAATTAATCTTTTTCAACCCTACAAAAACATTCACACCATTGTTACAGATGATATCGTATCAGGAGGAAAAGGATCTGGGGTAATGACCATTTTTGAAATTGCTCATGAAGCACAAGCTAAATGTGTAGTACTCATGGATGGAGACCTACTTAGCATTCAACCAAGTTGGATTCAAACCATTGCTAATCCTGTAGTGTATGGTCGATCGGATCTAACCGTTCCGTATTATATTCGTGATAAAAACGATGGCGTGATTACCAATAATTTAGTGTATCCGTTTACACGATCACTCTATGGAATTGATATTAGACAACCAATCGCTGGAGAATTCGCATTATCAAAACATTTGTATGAAACATTACGAAATCACCCGCTGCTTCCACCAGATTTTGGTATTGACATTTTTATTGTAACAACTGCTGCAGCTGAAGGATACTATGTGAAAGAAGGATTATTTTCACTGAAAATCCATGAGTCAACCACACATTATCTTGAACCAGAAAAATTCTTAATTCCCATGTTTCGAAAAGTAACCGGAAGCATGTTTGAACTCGCTAAATTCTATGAACAATACTGGAAGAAAAAACCATCTCGATGGCAACCAAAGCATCATCGCGAATGCTTCAGTCAACATCCAATTCCTGTCAATATTAACGTTGATGAAATGAATAAATCATTCCAACAAGAATTCATCTCAAACAAGGAATACATGAAAAACTACTTGCCAGAAGATTTAATCGCTAATGTTGACCATGTCGCTAATGATGGAGAAAAATTCGATGCGAACCTTTGGGCTAAAATCGTGTATCAATACGCTTCATCTTACAAAAACTTAGAAAATGATGCGGATAAATACACATTACTTGACACCTTGAAAACATTATGGCTTGGAAGATTTGTTAGTTATGCTCATCAAGTACAAGACATGAGCAATAATGAAGCTGAAATCATTATTCAAAAACAAGCAGAAATCTTTGAAGAAAAATTTGATTATTTAAAAAATATCTATTGATCAACTCCATAAAAAATAAGGTAATTCATAGGTTCAAAATGGATGGTAAAATAAAATGAAAATTTATGCAACAGCCGACATTCATGGAGCACAACATCGTGTGAATGATGCACTCATAGCGATAAAGAAACATAAGCCAGATGTTATCATTATCGCTGGAGATATCACCCAGTTTGGTCCCGCTGATGCAGCAATAAACATTTTAGATCAGTTCCCAACTCCAATTTACACCCTTCCAGGAAACATTGATACTGCGGATGTGTGCGAAGGAATCAAAAAAACAAAAGCAGTGAACCTACATAAAAAACAAACTCAAGTTGATGGATTAACATTTACCGGTGTCAATGGCGTTGATGATGCAGAAACTGAACTCTTTTTTACTGATGACACACTCAAATCATATTTAGAACAAACCGATGTACTCATCACTCATGTGCCACCACATGGTTTTCAAGACAGTGTTTTTCTTGGAAAACATGCGGGTAGCAAACCACTTCGAAAAATCGTTGATACCTTTCATCCACTCCTTGTCATATCCGGCCATATTCATGAAAGACCCGGATTTAGCAAACATGAAAACACAACGATAGTAAATTGTAGCATGGGTAAACGAGGACGAGGCGCCATCATTCATATCAACGAAACCGTTGATGTAACCATGCTTGATTGAAAACATTTATTTTACAATCATTTTGTAAAAAAACTTTCTTGAACAAATAGAAAATCATATTTAACCTAGGTTCTTTGTTACGTTATAATATATGTTAGTGTGGTGACGCATATTTCACGATATTTGAAAAAACGGGATAAAAGTCTTGGACTCCCACCAGGATCATTAGTTCATGTCGGAAAAAAAAGAAATGAACCAATTCGAATAACCCTTTTTGATTATGATGAACATCATTTCCAGGAAAAACAAATAGAGAACATAAAAGACTGTTTTTCTTACCGAGACACAAAAACAATCACCTGGATTAACATAGATGGTGTTCACGATCCAGCACAAATCGAGCAAATTGGATCTCATTTCCACATACATCCTCTCGTTTTAGAAGACATTATGAACACCGGTCAAAGACCAAAAATGGAATCCTTTGATGACTACCTTTATCTTGTTTTGAAAATGCTTTATCAGGATGAACAAACAAAAGAAATTCAAGCTGAACAAGTAAGTATCATTCTTACCCAAAACGTGGTCATTTCATTTCAAGAAAAACCTGGTGATATATTTAACAATATTAGACAGCGAATTCGAAATGGTAAAGGACGCGTAAGAAAAATGGGATCAGATTATTTATCATATTCATTAATCGATGCGATTATCGACCACTATTTTGTCATCATGGAATCCTTTGGAGAAACAATTGAAGATACTGAAGAAATCTTAATTGAAAAACCAACTCCTGAAACATTACAACAGATTCATCATTTGAAAGCAGATATGATCTTTTTAAGAAAATCTGTTTGGCCACTTAGAGAACTTGTCAATGGAGTACTCCGTGAAGAAACACCGTTGATAACTGATTCCACCAGTGTTTATTATAGAGATGTGTATGATCATACCATTCAAGTAATGGATACCATTGAAAGTTATCGAGACATGATCTCTGGAATGCTTGATATTTACATGTCCAGTGTGAGTAACAAGATGAATGAGGTGATGAAAGTACTTACCATATTTGCATCTATTTTCATACCCTTAACATTTATTGCAGGAATCTATGGAATGAATTTTAATCCTAGTATTTCTCCTTTTAATATGCCTGAACTAAATTGGGCTTTTGGTTATCCATTCGCTCTCTTCATTATGATTATGATGGCAGCTACTATGCTATTTTACTTTAGAAGAAAAAACTGGTTATAACTCCATTAACAAACAAAGAAGAGAATTCAGTGATCCACGCAAGTGCAATATCATGAATACCATTAACAAGGAATTGAACAGCAACAGCTGCGAGAATAAGACCCATAATCCTAGATATGGCTAAAGATCCAACTCGTCCAATTTTACTAAATATTTTATCAGCATTTCGTAAAAGAATAAATGTAATAAACATGGTTACAAAAATTGAAATAAAAACAACAAGCAGTTCGTTTAAATTTCCCTCCGAAACATAAAGCATCACTGTTGAGATAGCACCCGGTCCTGCAAGCATTGGAATAGCCATTGGAATCACTCCAACCATTTCTCGTTCCAAAGATTCTTCTTTTTCTTCAGTCGTAGATTTTGTTCCAGGTGTAGAACCATATAACATGCTAAAAGCTACTCGAAACAAGAGTAATCCTCCAGCTATACGAAACGCTGGAATTGTGATACTAAACAATTTGAAAATGTAGGATCCTAACAGTCCAAAAACGAGTAGGGTAAGAGTTGCTGCAACTACTGCTTTTGAAATAACTTGTTTTTTCTCAGCAACAGAAAAACCTTGAGTGAGTGATGTAAAAAATGATATGTTTCCAAATGGATTTACAATGGCGAGAATGCCAACAAATATTGAAAGAATGTATGCAACATCCATTAAAAAACGCGGAAATAGATTAACCTATTTAAACTTCTTGAAAAATATAAGCGATGACCAACGTGTTTAAAAAAGATACCTAAGTGTAGATGAATCAAGTTACAAATCATTATGAAAAATATGTTAAAAAATAAAAACATATAGTATATTACATATCCTGAATATGATGAATCAACAATTAAATCAAAAAGAGAAAATATTAGCTTGTTCTGGTGGGGGTGCCCATACAACCTCCTATATTGGATTTTGGAAATACGTGTATGACGAACATAACTTCAAGCCAGATCATATCATAGGTACGAGTGGAGGAGCTTTATTTGGTTGTTTTATGGCCGCAGGAATAAGTAGTAAAGAAATGGAATCTGCATTTTTAAAATATAAACCCTGGAAGCAATTTCGTATCGCACCATTACTTTGGATTGCTGACTTTTTATTTTATTGGGGATTAGTACGAATAAAAAAAATCCAACGATTACTCATTAGTATTTTTGATGAATTCGACATTGATTGGGATAGTTTTACTGAAACTAAGTTTCAGTGTGTAGTGACTGATTTAAATGATGGGAAAAGAAAGTATGTACCAAATGATATAGAGATGGATTTACCGACAGCAATTGCTGCTTCAATAGCTATACCCGGAATTTTCGAACCAGTTTGGTTTAAAGGAAAAGATGGAGCAACCCATTGTTTCGTGGATGGTGGTGTTTGTGAGGGATATCCCATCAAAGCCGCATTGGACCATGGAAGAGAAAATGTAAAGATTTTTGCTATTTCACCATTTGACGTTATGCAAAAAAGAGAATATACGTTTGAAAAGAAAATGCAATATGCAAGGGTATTATATCGAACGCTCCTAGATGCAAAAGGAGAAGACATGATTGATTTATTAGATGAAGATCTTGGAGATTATTATTTGCCTACTGGTTTTAAATCAGATCATGTATTGGATTTTGATTGGGAAACGGTAAAAACAAATATCAATTTAGGATATAAAACTGCAAAGGAAAATCATAAAATAATAGACTCATTTTTCAAAAATCCATAGCGAAATTATGATATCAAATAAGATATAAAAAATTAATAAAATAGGTTTAAATTATCATATTAGTTATAAAATATATGAGGTGAAAAATGAATTACTTTGGCATTGAAATGGGCAAAATACTAACGGGATCACTCATTCATTTCTTAATAACCTTGATAGTGGGAAGTATCTTATTGCATCTTGCTACAGGATTATTAGGTTTTAAAAAAAGATCCTTTACTAAAGCTGCATCTACAGTACTACTGGGAGACCTCCTAGCATTCTTTCTCAGATTTATTCCACTAATCGGACCGCTAATGGGGCTAATCGGTTTTTGGTTCATCATCAAGAAAATGTATGATATTGGTTGGATAAAATCCATACTTGCATGGCTTATGAGCATATTCGTTGCTTTTATCATAAGTGTTATAATACTATTATTTCTCGGCATGTCAGTAATGCTATTCATCTAAATTAAGATCAAATATGATAATAATGTGTTATCAGATATGATAAAAAAAATATATTAAGGAAAGAACATGGCATTAAGACTAATCGAAATATATGGACTAACTGAAAAACAAAAAAATATCGAGTCGCTCTTAGAAGATATAACATTATTTGGTATCTGGCAGGACAAGTTACCAGATAAAAAAAGAGTAACTCGGATCCTCATCGATTCAGAACAAACAGAACCACTACTAGAATTATTAGAAAAAAAATACGATAAAAATTCTGACTTTAGAATCATTGTTCTCCCAGTAGAAGCCTCAATTCCACGACCAGATAAAGACAAGATTAAAGCACATGAAAAGAAAACAAAAGAACGATTAAGCATTGAAGAACTCTACCAAACAATCATTGAACAAGCAACTATTTCAAAAACATTTTTTTATCTAATCATCCTAGCCGCAATTGTTGCATCAATAGGCGTATTGTACAACAATGTCGCAGTCATAATTGGTTCAATGGTCATCGCACCACTTCTCTCATCTAGCATGGCACTTTCCCTTGCTACCACTCTTTCAGATAAAAAACTTGCTCGAGAAGCACTAGTAACAAGCATAGCAGGATACATAATAGCAATCAGCATAGGCATTATCTTTGGAATATTCTTCACCATCGATCCAAATGCAACAGAGATAGTATCAAGAACTGATGTAAACCTAATGTATATTATCCTTGCACTCGCATCAGGAATAGCAGGATCTCTTTCATTTACCAAAGGAATCTCACAAGCATTAGTAGGAGTTATCGTTGCCGTCGCATTACTACCCCCTTTAATAGTAACTGGGTTATTAATCGGATCACTTCAATTTAATCAAGCATTAGGATCATTTCTCTTGTTTTCAGTTAACGTTGTTTGCATTAACCTAGCAAGTGTCATCACCTTTCTATCACAAGGAATCAATCCTAAAAAATGGTGGGAAAAAGAAAAAGCAAAACATACCACTCAACAAGCATTAATCATCTGGACGATTATGCTAATAATCCTTATCCTCTTAATTTTACTATACCAATTTGTTTCAGGTGAACTATGAAACTCATCGACAGAAAAATTCGAACACACATCTATAACTATATCTTTCAATGCCTGCTTGCAACAGGAATACTTCTCTTAGCACTTTTATTTTTGAATGTTCTTACCGAAACCGCACTTATCGCATCTTTAGGAGCAACTTCTTTTATTGTGTTTGCAATGCCAAAAACTTATGCATCATCACCAAGGAGATTAATCGGAGGATACAGCATTGGAATACTTATCGGAATAATTTGTTCCTATGCGGGATCAATCTTACACACAACTTCATTATTAAACGATGTTATTTCTTATGAAAACCCGATTGTTTTTGCAGCAATCGCGGTTGGTTTATCGATTTTTCTTATGACCATAACAAATACAGAACATGCACCAGCAGCTGGAATTTCGTTAGGACTTGTCATAAATCAATGGAATCTACATTCAGTTTTATTTATTGTCCTTGTTATGCTTATAATGGCCGCCATTCGCCATGTGCTTCAACCTCATTTGATAAATTTAACTTCTCCAAATCTTCAATCAAATGAAAAAAAAGTCGATAAACAATGAAATCGCGTTCTTATGATTAAATGGTGCTACAACTATTTTATATCAATCTAAAAATTATCATCATACTGTCCATTAAATAATAGGGTTGAAAAATAAAAAGAAAAAGTAAAAAATTAATTCTTATCTCCTTTAAGAAAAAGCGTTTGTGTTGGAAATGCCATTTCAATTCCTTCTTTTTCAAAAGCTTCCTTAATCTTAAAATTAATTTCCTGCTGAGTATCCATATACACCGCATAATCTTTAGATTGAATATAATACACAATTTCAAAATTCAAACTAAAATTCCCAAATTCCTTAAAATGCACCCGGTCCACATCCGCCAAATCAACTCCATCAATAATTTTTTTAATCATATCTGGAATTTTTTCTAATTTAGACAACGGAGTACCATAAATTACACCAAATCCAAACACAATACGTCGCTTCTCCATTTGTTTAAAATTTCGGATTCGGGTAGTAATCAATTCTTGATTAGAAACAACCAGTTCTTCTCCTTGTAATGTTTGAATACGCGTTGAAACCATCCCAATTTTTTTAACCGTTCCCATATCAGATCCAATAATAACAAAATCACCGATTTCAAACGGTCGATCAAAATAAATAGTAAATGCACTAAACAAATCACTTAACACATTTTGCAATGCAAACGCGATAGCAATACCACCAACACCAAGACCAACAACAGCTCCAGAAAGATTAATACCAAATGCCCAAAGAACAAGTAAAAACGCAAAAATATAGACAACAAAGTGAAGCATTCTTCGTAATAAGAAAAGAATATGTTCACTCACATCCTTTTCACGTTCTCTTTTCCGTTCACCATACCATGCTATCATCACATTGATAATTCGAGTTACAGCAAATGAAATAAGCAAAATCTCAATAATCGAAAAAATTAACCTTATCTCAAATAAAAACGGGTTAAGAATACTAAGAGGTGTTAACGCATAATACAATCCAATGACAACAACGGCTAGATAAATAGGAAGTTTAATATTAGCAAGGATTTCATCATCAAGATTTGTCTTGGTTTTTTTCGCCCACCTTGTAAAATATCGTTCAAAAATTCTATACACAATCATACCAATGATAATAGCTAAAATAAAATACACTGCACTAAGAACGAACTCTCCAGCTAATGGATGAGAAATACCCATTTGTTGCAGAAATTGATCAATCATTTCCGAGGCATTACTTGTAAAATTCATTAAACACATGCAAAAAGAAAGGGTTATTAGTGCTTTTCGGAAAAAAATTATTGCAAATGACCCATCACAGATTCAACAGAAGAAAGAATCCATCCGTTGGCGATAAGATTTGAAATAATTTTTATATCATTATGTAGTGGGCGATCTTCATCGAGTTTACTAACCTTCTTGCGAATCTCTTCAACAGCTGGTTGCAATGCTTTTGCAGGAGTTAACGGTTTTAAAAACTCAAGTCCTTGAGTACTAGTTACTAATTCAATAGCTAAAACAGTTCGTACATTCTCAGTTATCTGAAAAAGTTTTAAACCAGCATTTGCACCCATACTCACATGATCCTCCTTATTTGCTGAAGACGAAATAGAATCAACACTGTTCGGATGACACAATGTTTTATTTTCATTAACTAACGATGCAGCAACATATTGTGGAAGCATCAAACCAGAATGAAGACCATGATACTTGGTTAAAAACGCAGGAAGCCCCGATAGGTTTTCATCAACAAGTCGAGCAATCCGACGTTCACTAAAATCACCAAGTTCAGCTAAAGATATTGCTAAGAAATCTAAGGCAAAAGCAAGTGGTTGACCATGAAAATTACCACCGGAAAGACTTTCTTTTGAATCCGGCAACAATACCGGATTATCCGTAACCGAGTTAATTTCAGTTTCAAGCACGTTTTTAACAAAAGAAAACACATCTTTTGAAGCACCAAACACTTGTGGCATACACCGTAACGTATACGCATCCTGAACTTTACCACAATCCAAATGAGACTCATGAATCGTACTATCTTGAGTTAACCGCCATAAATTCTTAGCACACTCCATTTGTCCCTTGTGAGGTCGAAGTTGATGAATCTCTTTACGAAAAGCTAAATTTGTTCCCTTCAAGGCTTCAAGACTAAGTGCCCCCGCGATTTGTGCATGCTTTAGTAACTGTTCAGCATCAGAAACAAACAAACAACCAAGCGCACTCATTAATTGTGTTCCATTAATCAAAGCGAGACCTTCTTTAGCCTGCAAGGAAACTGGTTTTAACCCAGTTTTTTCAAACGCTTCCTCCAAAGACATTTCAGTATCTTGAAAAACAACAGTTCCTTCTCCAATTAAACATAAACCAATATGAGCTAATGGAACCAAATCACCACTTGCCCCAATCGATCCTTTTCTAGGAACCACTGGATGAATTTGTTTATTCAACATATCAATAAGCAATTGAACCACACAAGGCCTGATACCCGAATATCCTTTCGCAAGTGAATTAGCCCGAAGAAGCATCATCGCTCGTACCACATCAACAGGTAATGGTTCACCCACACCACACGAATGACTACGTAATAAATTCACTTGTAATGATTCAACATCATCTTCACTGATCTTCTCAGTTGAAAGACTACCAAAACCAGTATTCACTCCATACACTGTTTTATGAGAATGTAACAATTCCATCACTAAGTCCTGAGACTTCAGCATTTTTTCATTTGATTCAACTGAGAGTTTCACAATTTCAAATTCTCGAGCACAAGAAACAACATCATCTATGCTTAACTCAGAACCAGTAAGAAGTATCATTATTCATTCATCCTACTTTTTTCCCTTATTTTTTATTAATGGAGACCGTAAATCAGAATGATGAATCAAATCAATGGAATCCTGATATCCTGCATCAGCATGACGAATCACACCCATTCCAGGATCAGTGCTAAATACCCGTTTAATGCGTTCATCACTTTGCAAACTTCCATCACACACTACAACCATTCCCGCATGAGTTGAAAGACCAATGCCAACGCCACCACCATTATGAATCTGAACGTTATCGGCTCCAGCCGCAGTATTTAGTAATGCATTTAACAATGGCCAATCTGCAACCGTATCACTCCCATCTTTCATACTCTCCGTCTCCCTATATGGCGAAGCAACACTTCCAGTATCAAGATGATCACGAGTAATTGCTATTGGACCAATTTTTTTTTCACGAACCAGTTTATTAATCGCTAAAGCAAATCTCTTTCGATCACCATATCCAAGCCAACACACTCGTGACGGAAGTCCTTCCCATGGCAAATATTTTTCAGCAAGATGAATCCAATTAGATAGCACGGTATCATCCGGAAACATGTTAAGAACTACGTTATCAGTCATCAGAATATCTTCAGGATCACCGGATAATGCTAACCACCGGAATGGACCCCGACCAACAGAAAGTAATGGCCGAACATAAGCCGGAACAAAACCCGGATAATCAAACGCATGAGCAAGGCCTGCTTTTTCAGCTTGACCTCGTAAATTATTCCCATAATCAAAAGCAATAGCTCCATCTTTTTGAAAATCAAGAATGGCTTTACAATGATATTTCATACTTTCCATTGCATGTTTCACATATTTTTTCGGATTAGATTTGCGTAACGAAAATGCTTCTTCTAAGTTATCACCAAAAAATCCAGCAGGAACATAACCACGTAATTCATCATGAGCACTAGTTTGATCAGTAACAACATCTGGTTTAAAACCATTTTTTACTAAATACGGATGTGTATCAGCACAATTATTCAAAACTGCGATAGAAAGCGCTTTCTTGTCAGCCCTTGCCTGCTCAGCTAATTCAACTGCTTTATCTAAATCAGAGAGTTTTTCATCACAAAAACCAGCCTTAATACGTCGATCGATACGCGCCTCATCACATTCAACATCTAAACAAACACCACCTGCCATTTTCACAGACAATGGTTGAGCACCACTCATACCACCCATCCCACCAGTAAGAACGATTTTACCAGTTAAATCACTCTTAAAATGTTTTTTAGCAAGAGCTGCAAATGTTTCATAGGTTCCTTGAATGATTCCTTGCGTTCCAATATAACACCAGGATCCTGCAGTCATTTGACCATACATAATTAAACCAAGTTTATCAAGCTCATTGAATTTATCCCAATGACTCCAATGAGGAACTATATTTGAATTAGCCATAAGTACTCGCGGAGATGTTTCCCATGTTTTAAAAACTGCAACTGGTTTTCCGGATTGAATAATCATGGTTTCATCATTTTCAAGATTTTTTAAAATATCAACGATGGCATCATAGCTTTCCCAATTACGAGCAGCTTTACCTGTTCCACCGTAAATGATGAGATCATCTGGAAGTTCAGCGTTTTCAAGATTATTCTCAAGCATCCGTAGAATGGCTTCTTGTCTCCATCCTTTACACCGTAATTTTTTTCCTCTGGTTGCTTTGATATTTCTCCCCATAAGAATCACGATTGTGGTATTTTCGCTGTCTACTTAAATGTTTGTTGAAAAAACCAAAAAAAGAATCAACATTAGAATCAAAAAAATAAACGATTCTCTCCTGTTAATCTATGCGAAGAAAGGAAGGATGGCTGGCCTCACTAGGAGGGGATGGGATGCACTCTAACAAAAAACTACCAGCCCGATTCCTTCCATTATCTGCATAATAAAAAGTCATATAAATGCTTTTCGCCTAAAATGAGATATTTTCACGTTTTTTGCACAAAAACTAAACTCATAACGTGATAAAATCGTGAAAAAAACGAGCTGTTTTTTCCGTCTGGATCTGGATAATACCAATAACAAGGCTAAGTGTTCTATTTAAGAGAAATACTTACTACGTTATTTCCACGAAGAATAATGGTTCCTAATCTACGTTTGGTATCATTATAAGCTTCTTCGACATCATCAAGAACCATATTCATGTATTCATCATAACCTGAAAGTTTTCCTTCGATAATTCGTCCATCTTTAAGTAGAAGATGTAATTTCTGATTCACAGATTTCTGTAAAACGTCTAATGGTAATGCCATGAGAAGGGTGAATTATCTCTTCCTTTTTAAAACATTCCCCCCACTATCTTAAAAAAAGTCTAAAAATAGGGTAACAATTAAAAGCATGATGTCGATTACAAAATTGCTCTGACTGGGGAGGAGTGAGATTATGACAGATGGAAAAATTGTTCACGTCGTTGGAACTGGAACCATTGGGGAACCATTAATAGGGTTGCTCTGTGACGCAAAAGATGAACTTGGTATCGATGAGGTCACATTTTATAAGCATAATTCAAAGTTGATAGACCGACCTAAAATTAAAGGATTAGTGAATCGTGGAGCAAATCTTGCGGTAGCAGAACAAAAGATTAAGGAGTTTCAAGAATTGGGAACTGATCCAACATATGAAGCTGAAGAAGCCATAAAACGAGCTTCTGTGGTGATAGATTGTACACCAAAAGGAACCGGATTGATGAATAAGGAGAAATATTACAATAAATATAAAAACAAGGTAAAAGGATTTTTAGCCCAAGGTTCTGAGTTTGGTTTTGGGAAGATGTATGCTGTTGGTATCAATGACGAAGCAATCACCAAAAAAGATAAATTCATTCATATTGTAAGCTGTAATACACATAATATTGCAGTTTTAATCAAAACATTAGCGTTTGAAAACAATAAAAATCATTTGAAAGAAGGAAAATTCCTTTGTATCCGCCGGTCTAATGATGTGAGTCAAGTCAAAAGTTTTGTTCCATCACCTGAAGTAGGTGTTCACACTGATGAAGCAATGGGAACACATCATGCTCGAGATGTCTATCATTTGTATAAAACAATTGATACGGATTTAAACGTTTTTTCTAGTGCTTTGAAATTAAATACGCAATACATGCATAGTATTTGGTACGATTTAAAAATCGATAAGAAAATTACCAAAGAAAAAGCAAAACAAAAATTAATCGATAACCCTCGCGTATCAGTTACACAGAAAAAAGCTGCTAATCTTGTATTTTCATTTGGCCGAGATCATGGCCATTATGGAAGAATTTTAAATCAAACCGTAGCGGTACTTCCCTCTGTTCATGTAAAAAATGAAAACGAAATTGTTGGTTTTTGTTTTACACCACAAGATGGAAATTCAATACTGAGTAGTATCACGCAAACAGTTCGATTCATGTATCCCGAAGAACATGAAGAGAAATTGAAAGCATTAGGTCCTTTCCTCTTACAGGAAGTCTAAAAAAACAATTTCTTTTTATTTTCTTTCTTATCTTTCAGATTCATTATGATCTTTGATTCCCAATCTATATAATACGGATTGAAGATAAGCATCTGTCTTCGCATCATTATCAATTCTAGTAATTTAAAAAAACGTGAAGGAAAGGTGTACTATACACTATGACAGATTCATTTAAAATCATCAGAGATTCCATTCATGGTAACATCAGATTTGACGGTATTTTTTTAAAACTTTTAAATTCCCCTGAACTTCAACGATTAAGCAGTATTAAACAACTTGGATTAGCTCATCTTGTTTTCCCTGGAGCTCATCATACAAGAGTGGAACATTCCTTTGGCACATTTCACATGGCATCTCAAATCGCTGAGTCAATACATCTTTCAGACGAAGAAAAAAAAATAGCGAAATGCGCTGCATTACTTCATGACATTGGACATGGACCTTTTTCCCATACCCTTGAATCAATTCTTCGAAATTCATTAGATGTTGATCATGTCGATCTCACACAAAAACTTATAACCGGCCAATACAGCATTTTTCAAGATGACGAAAAACAGTTCGCTCAACATACCCAAACCGTTGCTGATATCCTTGAAAATCATCATATTGATACGCAAACGATATCTGATATGATCAAAGGCAATATCAAAAATAAACCATATCTCACACAAATATTAAACAGTGTTATTGACGTTGATCAACTCGATTATTTGTTAAGAGATGCATATTATACTGGTGTTGCTTATGGAATGATTGATACACAACGATTCGTTCAAACAGTTCGCATCCATCAAGATCAACTCGCCTTGAACAGAAAAGGCGTAGGCGTTGTAGAAAATATTTTGATGGCACGAGCACTCATGTATTCTTCGGTATACTACCATAAAACCGTAAGAATAGCTGAACTGATGCTTTCCAGGGCACTTGAAATGCTTCCTTCACTTCATCCATTCAATTTTTTTTCAATGACTGATGCTGAACTGGTTATGCATCTTAAAAAACAAGAGTCATTTCAACATTCACTGATCACTCGTCTTAAATACCGGCAATTATTCAAACAAGCATTTGTGCGTTCATCTCAACAACTCTCCAAAGATCAAAAAGAACAAATTTCCCGTCTTGAACAAAATAATCTTCGCCGGGAAAAAGAAAAATTATTTGAAGAAAAACTTCACCTTCCCAAAGGCCACATTATCATAGATATCCCATCTCCTGATCTTCACCAAGCAGAACCACGAATTCAACAAACGGATATCCCTATCATTGATGGAGATATCAGTAAAACACTCAATGAATATACACCGGTTGCTAAAGCCATAAGAATGCGATCTATACCTGATTGGGAAGTAATGATTATCACCGATGAAAAATATCGGAAAACAGTATCAGAAAATGCAGAAAAACTTTTATTTTCTTAGAAAACCCTAAATCATATTTTAGCCTGGTATTTTTTATAATATAACTCTATTCCAAATACAAAATAAAGACAGTTTACATCTAAAAAAGGTTGACTATTATGAGTGAAACAAAATTCGTAGCAATCAATGAAATTCTATCTGGAAACTATACTGATAAACATATTTCAGTCCGCGGATGGATTTATCGAACAAGGAGTAGTGGAAATATCGTGTTCATCAATCTTAGAGATGCAACAGGAATTCTACAAGCAACAGTAAAACGAGACAATCTTTCAGATGAAATGTTTGAAGAAGCAAAGAAAACACTAATTGAATCATCCATTATCGTAAAAGGAACCATTGCTGAGGATAAACGAGCACCAGGTGGTTATGAACTACGAGTAGATACCTTTCAGGTGTTACAATCAGCTGAACCATTCCCTATCGTAGAAGATCAAAGCCCTGAATTCTTACTTGACCAACGCCATCTTTGGTTACGCTCTCAAAAATTGAATGCTGTTTTAAAAATTAGGTCAACCATTGTTGGCGCAATACATCAATTCTTTAGAGATCATGATTATATTGAATTTGATGCACCAGTGCTTCAACCAAATCAATGTGAAGGCGGAGCAACATTATTTGAAGTGAAATATTACGATAACAAAACATATCTTTCCCAATCATGGCAACTATATGCTGAAGCAGCGGTTTTTTCACTTGAAAAAGTGTATAATATGGGACCAACATTTCGAGCTGAAAAATCAAAAACCTCCCGGCATCTTTCAGAATTTTGGATGGCTGAAATGGAAGCAGCATGGGTAAAACTACCAAAATTAACTGAAATTGCAAAAAAAGAAGTTCAATTTATCCTTAAACAAGTAGTAGAAAAAAATTCACCGGAATTACAGGTTTTAGACCAAGATGTTGAAAAACTAAAACATATCGCTGAATCTGAATTTCCTACGATTACTTACGATAAAGCATTATCAATTTTAAAAGAGAACGCAAACATGAAGGTTCCCTGGGGTAAAGATCTTCGGACCATCGAGGAAAATAAATTAATGGAATACTTTGAAACACCGGTTGTAGTAACAAATTATCCGTTAGAAATCATGGCGTTTTACAAACCAGAAGATCCAAAAAAACCAAAGACAGCATTATGCTTTGATATGATAGCACCAAGTGGATATGGTGAAATCATTGGTGGATCGCAACGAAGTGAAGATATTGACTATATGAAAAAACGATTACGAGAAACAGGAGAAGATGAAGAGAATTACGAATGGTATTTTGATCTAAGAAGATATGGATCAGTTCCTCATTCAGGTTATGGATTAGGTGTAGAACGAGTCGTTGCTTGGATTTGTAATCTGGATAATATCAAAGATGCGATTCCATTTCCAAGAACAATGAACCGATTTCAACCATAAAAAAATTAGATATGTGTAAAGAAGGAAAAAGGATGAGTAAAAAAACAGTTCATGT
Organism: Thermoplasmatota archaeon; assembly: GCA_018334795.1. Classification (GTDB taxonomy): domain Archaea; phylum Thermoplasmatota; class E2; order DHVEG-1; family DHVEG-1; genus EX4572-165. The sequence goes on along the minus strand of JAGXLH010000008.1, from coordinate 5,285 downwards.
GTACATTCGCGGGAACGTACAAGGCGTTTGGTTTCGTGCAAATACTAAAGAAGAAGCAAAAAAACAGGGAGTCCATGGATGGGTAAGAAACATGAGCGATGGACGAGTAGAAGCATTATTTGAAGGTGAACGTAAAGCCGTTGATGCCATGGTTGAATGGTGCCATCGTGGCTCACCATTATCCAATGTAAAAAATGTAAAAGTACAAGAAATGTCAACACCTGTTGGATGCCCTGATTTTAAAATCAAACATTAAAACCATATTTTTTTATTTATCTTTTTCCCAGATACTTTTTCGATGAGCTTCTAACGTATTATTTTCCTTTCCTAAATACTCAGCGAAGGTGTAAATGTTCTCATCATACTTTTCATATGGTTCAGAGAAACGTTTTTTATAGTTCAAATCGCGAAGTAAATGATGATCAAGAAGTACCTCACAATTTGTTTTCGATATGATTTGCATAAGATTTTCAGCAGCATCAGTTACATTTTGTGTGCTAAATCGCCAGCCAAGAAATAAGGTTGGTGGACCATCCATAATTAATAAATCAGGTTTCTGTTTGATAATGTACTCTGCTGCTTCCTTTGTCACTGGTCCTTGTACATCTGAAGCATGAACTATTGTTTTTGAATCATCCTTAATAGTAGTCATGATCACATATCCTAATCGAACGTTTTCAGGTCCATGAAAAAATGGTGGTGAAAATGATAGATAAGTTGATCCGAAAGAATGAACTGATTCATCAGCAGACGTTAATTCACAAATATCTTGGATTTGTTTTTGAAAATCAGATCCACGTTTTTGTTGAGATTTATTAATAAGATCGTTTATGTTTTTTGTAAATACTTTCTTACCAGCATAAAAAGTTTCATTTGGATCAAAATGATCATAATGATAATGAGAAATCGTAAGGATATCACTTTTTAACGCATAGGTATGAATAATTTTTTTTACTCTTTTAAGGGTATTTAATTCTTTTTGAGTCGGTGGCAGCCGGTAGCGTTTTGGACCTAACGCAGCTGAAGGATCAATGGTAATCGTAATATCTTGTGTTTGAACAAATGTGGCCATAGACCGAACGCCAAGTGAATCAGATGCCAACGGGATAACTTCCATCATATCTTACCTCAGTTATTTTGATGACCATGATATGTTAAAAAATAAAGTTTTTCATATGCACATACGTATTGCGCAAAAATCAGAATTTTCACCAGAACTCTATATTGTAATCTTCTTCATTTCATTTGTAATATTTTCAATAGTAGTATATTTTTTCCAGGGGTTCTTATCATCTAAAAAAGCAAAAAAATAAGTAAAAACTAGAGTAATCCACTCATCTTTTTGGACCAATACGTTAATCTAGTGAATGCTACATGAATGGAACGGATTATAGATTATGTATAAAACAATACCTCCCATCGCAACGAGTCAAGAACTCATCGATCGTGCCTTTGCCCGAGCTCGGAAAAAAACGATACAGGACCCAAAAAAATATTTCAGAAAGAAAAAAACATATATCGCACGAACAGAATCATTCACAGACACCCTCAGCTCAGTACTTGAATCATATATCAAACAGTTTCCCTCACTTGATCAACTTCCTCAATTCTATCAAGAACTCATCCACAATTCCCTTAATCTAGATTCATTACGACATTCACTAGGTGCCATTCAATGGGCAAAAGATACCATTGATAATATCGCAACGTCTCAAACAAAAACATTACGTCGATCTACGGATTTGCAATTCATTCATAAGAAACAACGAGAGATTCATGGAAGATGTACAAGTATTATAAAACAAATCAATGCTGATTTTCAAGTGCTCAGAGATGCTCGTGATTTCATTGTAAAACTTCCGGATATTCAGGATATTCCAACTATTGTTATCGCAGGATATCCTAATGTAGGAAAATCCTCTTTATTATCCTGTTTATCCAGAGCAAAACCACATATTGCCCAGTATCCATTTACTACCAAAACTATTCAGGTTGGACATATGAAGCAACGCACTGATTTTTTTACCGAACAATTCCAGATCATTGATACACCAGGATTACTTGAACAACCAGATGAAGAACGAAATGAGATTGAACAGGTGGCAATCATTGCATTGTCTAATCTAGCAGACATCGTCATCTATTTACTTGATCCTTCTGAAAGTTGCGGTTATACTTTGATTCAACAACAACAATTATTATCAAGATTAAAACAACAATTTACTAATGCGGAATTCATCATTGTGAAAACAAAAAATGATTTATATGATGCAGATGAACAGGAATTAAGCGTATCCTGTATAACAAATGATGGAATCGATGAACTCAGATCACTTCTATTTTCACATTATCCACGAGATTAAAAAAATAATTACCTAAACTTCATCCTTTAATGTAAAAAATGAGATTAGAACGATTGTTTCTTTTGACGAACACGATACTTTTTAATGACCAATCCGGAAACTGCAAATAACACCATGGTGACAACTAATGACACTATGAGTTCCATGATCGGAAACAATGTAACATACAGTGTTTCAACATTTGTTTCTTTAATAACACCAGCAGCGGTGGTTATTTCTACATAAAACTGATAATATCCTTCACCCTCATCAGCAGTGAAATCCCATTCAAATGAAGAGGTATTCACACGTTCTTCATATTTCGTCCAATTTTTCGTTGTGTTTTCAGATTCACCAGCGAACCGATAATAAAGCGTCATCTCTAAAATACTTTGATTTTGCGTATTCACCCGTATTTTGTATGTATTGTCCCATTGCCATGAACTGAAATCATCAACATCTAAAACAAATTCACTTACATTCTCAACGTTTTTCATTACCCGTAAAGCATCAGCTGTTGAATCAATAACAAACGTATTACCCAACGCATCACTTACTTTGAAAAATACATAAGAGATTTCATCTTCAATCATATTATTCCATTGTGTATTAGTCAACGTCCAGGTTGGAGTGATCTGATTCGCAGTCGTCGTGGTTATTAACGTCCAATTATCAGGTGATTCTGAATTTAATCGATAATATATACTTCCAAGTTTATAATCATCCTCAAAAGTAACCTGATCAAACGAAGGAAGCATGCTATCATCAGTTATTTCAATAACTTCATCAGTAAAAGAAACAGATGGATTATTTGGATCATAGGTGACAAACACATCTCCTTCATCTGGAAACTCTTCCTGATTAGAAGCATTATCAATGGCTTGTGTGCAAAGTTCATATTCTCCACCATCAGTACTTCCAATAGTAAATTCCCAAGAACATTTTTTATCTGAACAAGAGGGTTCAAATTTAGTCCACGTTGTAGTGCCATCCTTTCGATAATACAATTTTATTTCTTTCACACCACTTGCATATTCACCAGTCGTTTCAGAATCCGTTGCACTTGCATTAATTAAAATAAAATCAGCAGTACTAAACTCAGAAATATCAGCAGCATTGCTGATACTTGAAGACGGTGGTGTATCATCAAAGAATAAATCAATCCATTCCGTTTCATTACTATTACCATTCATATCTTCAATAGAGAACTGAATGGATTCAAAAGTAGTAATCTCTTCACGCACATCTGATGTAGAAACATCAGCAGTGAGTGTTACCGTAGTAGTGGTTCCATTGTTTCCCGTACAAATTGCGTTTTCTGTCTGTGTTTTTGTTGTCCCATCATCCGTATATCTAAATCGATATTCAGCCGAATACACATTGATTCCAGTGGTATTTCCATTGCTTCCCACATCAACTGCCTGAATAGTACAAGTTGGAGTCATCGTTGAAATATACGGTGGATCTGGAGTGAATGAATCCATATTAAAAACTGGGGGTTGTTCATCTGGTTTTCCTTCAATAAAATACCAATCTGAATATGCCGTATACCCCTTTGTATCATTTATTGAAAACCTTATCCGGTGATATAAATCAATTTCATCGATAATATCAATGTAGCTCATATTCACCGTAATTATTTCCTCATCAGTACTTTCATTTTCACCACTACAATTAGCTGGTAACCAGTTAGTTACAAAGGTTCCACTTGTTTCATTTGAATATTCAAGTTTAAACCGTGCAGACGTATTAATTAATCCATCTTCTTCATCTTCAACTTCAATAGAGAAAACTGGAGGATAAGAAAGATTTTTTTCAAAATTCTGAAATACGGTTTCACCATCGCTAGGATCTTCTCCTGTAAAAGAAACCTTCCATGAATCTAGAGTAACTTCCTCTTTGGCATTAGCATGAAAATCAGCTTTCAACCGAATGGTATCCTCAGCAATAACTGAATCACTATTTAACAGCGAATTATCCTCAACATCATCCATTAACACATTATAATCTTCATTTAAAATACTATAATCAATATTTCCTGTATTAGTATCATCCACCACATCAAATCGTTCCCAATACCAACCATCAGGCCGAGTAATCGGCATTGAAACCATTTCTCCAGTGATCTGTTCATTCACACTAATTTGCTGTCTTCCTCGACAATACAATGAGTGTGATTCATCAACGTAATACACAAAACCATCAACAATTACAGGTGAGGAAAAAATCGGACTTAATGAATCAGTTTTTTTATCCCATGATTTTTCTAATGTATCTGCATTAATAGCATACAAATAACCATTAGGAATTCCAATGTAAATCATACCATCAGCATATGCAGGAGACGATCTCAAAATAGTTGATGACACTCCTTTTGTCCAAATAGTATTGGTCTTCATCACCGAGCCGTCATCAGCATCAATTTTATACAATAAACCATCGGGGGAAGCTACATACAAAAATCCATCAGCAACAGATGGACTACTAACTGCTGCATTAGTATATAATTCTGGAACGATATCGCCAATGGTCGTATTCCACTTAATAGATCCAGACGAGGAATCTACTGCAACTACTTGCGTGTAAGCGGTCACTGGGTTTTGCCCAGTTTTCTTAGAAACAACATACACCGTGTCCTCATAAATAACTGGTGAAGCAGAACCAATAGGCCCAACATCAGCAGTCCACATACTGGTTCCATCTAAATTAAATGCATAAAGACTATCACCATTAAGTTTTTCACATCCAGCAACGACAAGGTCAAGTTCTTCTGAAACAGCTGGACTTGCAAAACTACCTGCAGCAAGATCCTGACTCCATTCATAGCTTCCTTCATCAGTTAAACAAATCAATTTATTATTGCCTTTTGACAAGTTAAAAAAATCAAACACATCATCTAATAATGAACTATCTCCATTCCAAGAGGTTAAATAAATCTTACCC
>JAGXLH010000081.1 GCA_018334795.1 Thermoplasmatota archaeon | reverse complement strand
AGCCAGTTTGCTAAAAGTATTGATGCGATGGCAAAGGAGATAATAGTTGCCCATGCGGCTCCAGCGACACCCATATTCAGTGTATAAATAAAAATCGGGTCAAGAACAATGTTGAGTACTGATCCTAATGCAAGCGCATACATTGCTCGTTTTGCGTCTCCTTCTCCTCGGAGAATTGCATTTGCGATGTTGCTGAAGAATATGAATAGTGCACCAATAAAAATAACTTGAGCATAGGAAACAGTGAGAGTTAGTGTGTCACCTGTTCCTAGTGCTTGAAAGATTGGTTCAGCAAAGACGAATAAGGGTATTGAAAAAACGATGTAGATGATGATAAAAAGAATCATGGAATGAGCGGCAACGTTGTCTGCACCGGTTTTGTCTTCTGCACCTATTTTTCTTGAGATTGCGGATCCTGATCCAAGTCCTATCCCGGTTCCAAGGGCCATAATCATCATGAAGAATGGAAAAACGAATCCAACGGCGGCAAGTGCATCTGCTCCAAGCCCGGATACCCATAATGCATCTGCAAGATTGTAAACGGTTTGGATGAGCATTGCTAAAATCATTGGAACGGCGAGTTTCATCACTGCTTTTTTTGGTTCTCCAAGCAGTGTTTTTACGCCTTCTGTTTGATTTTTCAGTATTGGATTGGGATTTATTTTTTTGCCTTCAGTCATTGTTTTCCTCTGTTGAATGGTATTCCGTTGCATTTTGTGCTATTTTTTCCAAAAGATTGAATAGTTTTTCTTCGTCTTCTTTTGAAATGTCTTTTAGGAGTATTTTTGTCCAGTTTCTAAGCATTTCTCTGATTTTTGGTTTGAGTTTTTTTGCTTTCTCAGTAAGAAACACGTTATAGTTTCTTCTGTCGTTAGCATCTCTTATTCTAGTTACGAATCCTTGTTCTTCAAGTTTTTTGATGGCTCGTGCACTTGTTGCTTTGTCGATGTGTAGTGTTTCGGCAAGTGTTTCCTGGTTCACTCCATCTTTGTTGTAAAGCATCATTAGGAAGTGGAATTGCCCGCTTCCAAGATTGTATTCTTGGAGTTGGTCGTGCATGTGTTTGTGGAAGTATCGATAAATGCAGGAGATGAATCGGCCAACTGATTTTGGATGGTTCATGGTTGTTCCCTTTTTAATTTCATTAACGCTCATTATTTGGTTGCGTGAGCAACTATTAATTATGTTTCTTTTCATATATAAAAGTTGCGTGCGCAACTAATTATTTCCTCTTTTAAAAAATCTTTTTTACCATGTCTTCCTTTTGAACATAAAATCAGTAAAACATTTCCAAAAATAATCATGTAATTAACTTCTACATATCTTTAAGGACCATCATAACTATTAAATATCACTTTTCCCTGTATCACAATTGTTAACGTTTGAGTGATGAATTATGCCAGAAACAAAAATTACCGAAGATATGAACATTCGAGAAGTAATTGATAAATATCCAGAAACTGTCAGTGTATTTGCAAAATACAATATGGGATGCATTGGTTGCATCGCTGCTTCTTTTGAATCATTAAAAGATATCGCTGCCGTTCATGGAACGGATGTAAAAGCATTTGTCAAAGATTTAAATGAAGCAATCGGAGAAAACTAATTTTTTCCATTTTTTTAATAGGAACTTGTGGTAATCACTAGTTCTCCATGTTTTATTCCTTTTAATGATTTAATATTGTCAGCTAATTTTTGGATGTTTTTTGTTTTTCCTTTTAAAATCAGTACTTCTAAGCAATTGTCATGATCAAGATGAATATGGGTTGTTGTAAGGATTTCTTGAGTGTGATTGTGTTGAATTTTTAACAACCGATTCGTTAGATTTCCCGTATGATGATCATAGATCATAGTTAATGATCCCATAGCAATACTTTCTGGGTCATGTCTCTTAGTAGAAATCAGTGAATTTCGGATGAGATCTCTAATTGCTTCTGAACGATTTTCATATCCTTCTTGATCGATGAGTTTGTCAAATTTTTTGAGAAGATCAGGTTCTATGGAGACTCCAAATCTTTTAATATTGTCCATGGTAACACGAAGGATGCATATTCGTGCTACGATTTTAACTTTTTTGTTATCCGCAAAACTTATAACAGTTATACCTATCACGTGTCACGAAATTAAAAAAAGTAATACCTGAGGTGAAAACCATGCGAAAAAAATTCAAAAAACAAATAATCCCGTTCATATTAATTGGAATATTAACACTTACAATCACAATGCCACATACCATTGCAGAGGAAGAAACAATACAAATCGTCTGCACAAACTCAACCCTAGCTGATTTTACCTCCAATATTATCCTTGATAATGCAAGTATTGACTATATTATGCCAGCAGGAGTTTGCCCTGCTCATTTTGATACTTCTCCAAGTGACGTCTCTAAAATTGTGAATGCCGATATCATTATCTCCTTAGGATGGGAACCATGGCTGGAAAGCCTTCTTAACAAATCCGGAAACTCAGATTACACAGAAATCAAATGTATGGGATTAGGAGAATGGAACATTCCAACAGGAGCAATCGCTTACGTTGAAAAAATTACTGAAGGACTTAAAACTGCACTCCCAAATCAAGAACTATCAATTCAAGAAAATGCAGATGGCTATCTTACTGCAATAAATGAAAAAGCAGAAGAATTACAAAATAAAATAGAAACACTTGGTTTAACTGATAGAAAAATCGTGAGTATAGAATGGCAAAAAGATTACCTAGAATGGATCGGCCTTAATGTTACCCACTATTATCCGCCTCCAGAAAGTCTTTCCGTTCAAGATGAACTTGATGTCATCAATGCAGCATCTCAAAAAGATGTAGCAGCAGTTGTAGACAACCTGCAAAGTGGAACAGAATTCGGAGCCCGAGTCGCTAGCGAATCAGGAGTAAGCCATATTATTTTTTCAAATTTTCCTGGAGCGATCCCAAATACAGATACCTATTTAGAAATGATTACCTATAACACAGATCAACTTATTAATGGAATCACTTCTTTTGATTTCACCAGTGAAAAAACTCGAGAAATGCAAAGCCAACTTGATTCGATTGAGTTACAACGAAACGCATTTGGAGTAACAACAATCATTGCTATTATTCTTTGCGGCGTCCTTTTTATGATGTATAAGAAAAAATAACTGAGGTGAATAATAAATGGATGAAACATTAAAATCAATTGAGCAATTTCATGGTCATTTAGGTCCTTACGCGGTTATAGGCTATAAAATGGGAAAAATAGCTTGTGGAAAACTAGGTTCAGATCCATTCGAAAAAACAGTTACTGTTTCAACCGGAACAACACCACCGATATCATGTATTATCGATGGGATACAACTCGGATCAGGTTGCACTCTTGGAAAAGGAAATATCACTGTGAAAAATGAAAATATAGCAAGAGCAGAATTTTCAAATAAAACGGGTAAAAAAATTACTATTACTTTACAAAAACAAGTTCAACAAGAAATTGATGATAATGTCACTAAAGAAAACATCATTTCATATTCAGAAGAAATGTATGCTCGAAAAGACACGAATCTTTTCCTAATAGAATGAAAGAGATAGGTATGGAAAAAAATCCAGCAATCGTAGACCTTCATCAAGTAGATACCATTTATGAAGGGGAGAAAATACCGGTAATTCATGATATTAATCTAACTGTTAAAAAAAATGATTTTCTTTCTATCATTGGTCCGAATGGTGCAGGTAAGACAACACTGCTAGAAACCATAAATGGAATTCTATCGTATACCGCTGGAAAAGGAAAAGTCTTTGGAAAACAAATAAAAAAACATAAGAATAGTATTCGAAAACACACTGGATACGTCATCCAAAATTTTGAAATCGAACCACGTGCTCCATTTCTTTGTAAAGATGTGGTAATGTCTGGACGGAGCGGAAAAATTGGTTTATTACGATTCCCTACCAAAAAAGATTGGGATATCGTTTGGAAAAGCATGGGCTTAGTAGGAATGATTGATTATGCAAATCGCGCTGTGGGAAAACTTTCTGGTGGAGAATTTCAAAAGATTCTTCTTGCTCGAGCTCTTGCACAAGAACCAGATTTACTGTTGCTTGATGAACCATTCTCTAATTTAGATTTTTCGGCACGAAATCAAATTGAGATACTGTTAAATCGAGTCCATGATCAATACAAAACAACCATTGTAATGGTCTCTCATGATCTTACGTTTCTGCCTACTAGATGTAATCGACTTATCGTTATGGATAAAGGATCCATTGTTATGGATGATACGAAAGACAATGTGTTACAATCTGATTTAGTTCATTCATTATTTCCAAAGGGAGGAAAACAATGACTACTCTTCCCTTATTTTTTTTACTGCCTTCAATTCTTGGAGCAGTTCTAGCTGGATTTGTTTGTTCCACGATGGGAACATTTGTGGTTCGAATGAATCTTTCATCGATTGGATATTGTATGTCTCATGCCGCATTTGCTGGTGCTGCATTTGGGATTTTGATTTCTATTGATCCGATGATTAGCGCAGTATTATTTGCTTTTGCAACAGCGCTAGTACTTGGTCCCTTATCTGAAAAAGCGCGACTTGAAAGTAATGTGGTCATCGGTTTTTTATTTTCAGTGATGATAGCACTCGGTTTCATTTTTCTATCATTAAAACCAGGTGAAGCTGCAACTGGTCGGGCATTAAGTATTCTCTGGGGAAGCCTGTTTTCTGTTAATTATGATAATGTCTTGTTATTATCTCTTCTTTCCTTTGCATTGCTTGTTTTTGTGATTGTTTTTTATAAGGAATTAGTTGCTGTGATGTTTCATCGGAAACTTGCTGAATCTGCAGGGATTAACACAAAAATGTTTTATTTCGCAGTATTGTTTTTCACTGGTTTTGCTGTAGCACTCTCCTTAAAATTAGTTGGTGGTCTTCTTGTTTTTGCTTTAATTGTAAATCCAACATCTACTGCTTATCAGTTTTTTTATGACTTCAAAAAAATTATGATTATTTCACCAGTCATTGGCATTCTAAGTTGCTTATTGGGATTTTATCTTTCATTGATTGCTGATTTTCCGATTGGAGCAGCAATTGTAATCGTTTCAGCAACTGGTTTTGCTGTTTCATTAATTGTTTCACCAAAACGAAAAAAAGGATTCTTTTTAAAATCAAAACAAAAATTAGATTCTTCTTATAAATAGAGGATGGAAATATTTAAACAAGAATGATAAATGAGGTTAGATTGTATGCATGAATGGGCTTTAGCAGAATCGGTGATTAAGTCATCTATTGCTGCAGCAGAAAAAGAAAATCTTAAGAAAATAACCGAGATCAATATCCGTCTTGGCGAATTGCAACAAATTGCAAATGATATCTTTAAATTTGCTTTAAATGAACTTGTAGAAACATATAGTGATAAATTTCAAGATGTTAAAATAAACATTGAAACTGAGGAAACAGAACTTCAATGTAAACAATGTAATCATACTTGGCAGTTTAAGGATATGAAGAATAAGTTGAGTGCTGATGAAGCTGAAGCCATTCATTTTATTCCTGAAGTTGCGTTTGTTCACACTCGTTGTCCCAAATGCGGTAGTCCAGATTTTCTTATAGTGAAAGGCCGTGGAGTAAGTGTTTCATCCATTAAAGGAATAAAGGAGTGAGAAAGAGATGGAACCTCGTCCTAGTGTCATTCAAACTCGATTAAAAGATGTAAACCGCGTAATTGCTGTTGCTAGCGGTAAAGGAGGCGTTGGAAAAAGTATGGTTGCTTCCAATCTTGCATTGAGCTTAGCAAAACAAGGTAAAAAGGTTGGTTTGTTAGATTTAGATTTATATGGTCCGTCATCTCATCTTATTTTAGGATTTAATCCTGATGGTTTTCCTGATGAAGAACATGGTATTATTCCTCAAGAAATCCATGATATCAAGTTTATGAGTCTGGTGTATTTTTCTGAGGATAAACCTGGTGCATTTCGTGGTGATGATGTCACTAATATTATTCTTGAATTATTAGCAATTACTCGTTGGGATGATCTTGATTATCTTATCCTTGATTTACCCCCTGGAATTGGTGATGAAACATTGGATGTCATCAGTTACATCCCTCAAACTGAGTTTTTAGTAGTGACCACGCCTTCAAAAGTAGCATTTGGTGCGGTTGAAAAACTCTTAAAAATTCTTATCGAAGGAAAGTTACCCTTACTCGGCGTAATTGAGAATATGACACGTGATTCAAGTGAGTACATTTCAAAAAAAGTATCTAAACTTAATGTAAGTTACCTTGGGTATTTATCGTATGATGCACAGGTTGAAGATGCTATAGGAGATCCTTTGAAATTGCTTGAAACAAATTTATCTAAAGATATTTTAAAAGTAAGTAAGAAACTTTAACCAGCTTGCTTAGATTACGCGTTTACGATATCATCTCTGGAATTTTTTCTTTTAAATTATCAATGATTTCTGTGGATACGACTGGTTTTTGCTTATATATTTCAAGTGGTTTAAGAAGATCAGTTAGTTTTTTCGTTGATGTTTCCCATGCTGAAACGGGTTTAGAAAGTTGAACTGCTTTCACATATTTATCTGGATCAAATCGATGAATTTCCCATGGTTTTATTCCAAGGACAATATCAAACTGTGACAAAGTTTTCCAGGGTAATAATGCATTATCTGCATAACTTTCAACCACGATAACATCCGCTTTTTGTTCAATGCGGCGGTAACAAGATTCGATTGATTGATTGTAATGAGATTGAATAATAGCATTCATTGATTGAATAGAATCGATTGGATGAACCGTGTATTTTTTTTCATCGATTTTTTGTTGATATTCTTGTGGCAATTGTTCAATAAGATGTTGATTGACAAGGAGGTGATGTTTGAGTGTTTCATTTTGATATATGCTGAATCGATCCATGATGAAGGGTGGTATTGTTGTGAGACTATCCATGATTGCTGGTTCATTCCAGAGTCTATGAATGGGATTAACTTGTTCAATAGTTGTTTTGATCGTTGAATGTTGTTTAAGTTTGGTAATGTCTTTGCTATAAAGTCTTCCGTCAGATAATGATTGATGAGCCATATCAAAATGATACCAGTAATTATATCCAGAAAATGGTTTGAATCCACATGTTTTTTGTTCTTGATCTGAAAAATAGGAAAGTAGTGCTTGTGCAAGACTCGTTTTTCCTGCATGTTCCTGAGTCAGACCGATAACAAGAATGTTTTTAACCATATGGTCAACCCTGAATTCTTAATGAGTAAAAAG
>JAGXLH010000080.1 GCA_018334795.1 Thermoplasmatota archaeon | reverse complement strand
TCTTTGATCTTGACGGAGTGCTCCTAGATTCTGAATCGGACATGACTTGGATGAAACAGGCATTGATAGATACTTTGCAATCATTTAACATTGAGGCATCTGAAAAAAATCTTTCTATGTTAGATAAGAAGAATCTTTCGAAATTCCCTGAAGTTGCGAGTTATTTTAATGTTAATGTTAAAGAACTTTGGAAGATACGGAATCATTATTATACAAAACGAAAAAGTGAAGCAATTAGTTCAAAACAGATTCGTCCATTTCCAGATGTTAAAGCAGTTCACAGGTTACAAAAAAAAGCTGAACTTGCAATCTTAAGTAATAGTCCACAAGAAGTTGTCGATGATTTTCTTGAAGAATTTAATCTTGAAACCATATTCACAGCCGGAGTCGGAAGAAGTGGTAGATATGAAGACATCTTTCGATTAAAACCCCATCCTTTGCTTTGGAAAAAACTAGCACCACACCTTACGGCAAAGAAATATATGTACATTGGAGACCGATTATCTGATAAGATTTTTGCTGAAAAAATGAATATGAAATTTTTTGGATTAAACCGATATCACTATGCATTTAATGATGGATTTTCATCATTGCATGAAATTGTTACTGAAATTCAAAAAATAATTATCAAAAAAGAATCAAAAATCTAATTCTTATTCCAAGGCTGAAGATTCTGAGTTGTTGCATCCATTTTTTTTATTTTTATATTTGTTTAGCAAGTATTTGAGATATTCTTTTTCTTCATCAGATCCTGGAAGTATCATAGTAGGAGCAGCCTCCACCAAGAATTTAACAAGTTATACTTTATATTTTATCCTTATTAAACATTATACTCCTTTTTATCAAAATGACTAAATGACATATTCTTTATCAAAATGATCATTCATTATCCTGATCAGTAAATTGTTCTCTAAACATCACTGTAGGCATTTCCTTTCCTTGACTTTTAAGTCCGGGCACATATTTTCGAATGAGATAACGTAAATATTGTAATTCTTCTTCTGAATGTGGTTCCAACAACTATCACCAACCCATTAAATTCTTACTCTGTATAGTATCTCTCCTTTTTTATGATTATGATAGATTCGAAATTTTTTATTTGTTCGACTACTTTTTCACAAGAGTCCATACGGTTTCATCATTATTAAAATAAGATTACACATTATATTGTTTGTGCAATCTATTTACACAACCATTATAAATAATGAAAAACATATGTAATTTTGATAAGCAATGAAAACACAAAAGAAATCCAAAAAACCTTCTTGCCTTGACATACTCAATTGTGTTGCAGATATTAATCACTCAGACGTCGAAGTCTATCAAATAGTTAAAAAAGATAAAAATTGTGATGTGGAATATGTTGCTGAAAAACTGAACAAAGAACGAAGTACCATCTATCGATCGTTGCAACGATTATCAAAAAGTGGACTTTGCATCAAAAAAACAAAAACACTCACAAAGGGAGGATATTACCACATATACTCATGTAATGAACTTTCACATGTAAAAAAACAAATGGGATCCTGCATTGATGAGTGGTACAACTATATGAAAGAAAGGTTGAATGGAAAATAAGCAAAACAGATAATTAGATTTTCTTAAGCAATATCCACTTTTTCAAATTGTATTATTCTTATCATAGAGGATACTGTTGTGCTTCAAATAGTTAAATACCTTCTTCGTCGGCATCACTATGTAAAATCTTTTGGACACTAAGAAAATTAAAAGGGACCAATAGTTTAAATGGGACAAATAAATATATCTGAGATTGCAGAAACAATTCATAAGATGATGATATGACAGATCAATCAATAATTCAAGATATCAATCGATTAAAAAAAGAAAAAGATGCGGTAATTCTTGCTCATGTCTATCAAGATGGCGAGATTCAGGATATCGCAGATTTCACGGGAGATTCACTCGCCTTAAGTAAAAAAGCCGTTGATACCGATGCTGAACTAATTGTTTTCTGCGGTGTATCTTTTATGGCTGAAACCGCTCATATTCTAAATCCTGATAAAACCGTGTTAATTCCAAAATTAGAAGCAGGATGCGGTCTTGCCGACATGGCAACAATTGAAGAATTACAAAAACAAAAAGAGAAGTATCCAGATGCTGCTGTGGTTAGTTATGTGAACAGTTCATCTGAAATCAAATCTATTTCAGATGTCTGTTGTACTTCTTCCAACGCAGTCGATATTGTAAATGCGATGAAACAGGATACAATTTTATTTGTGCCAGATAAAAATTTAGGTTCTTTTGTTGCTGAGCAGACTGATAAAAAAATTATTCTTTGGGGTGGATACTGTTATGTTCACGAAAATATCACGCCAGATCATTTAAACGATATGAAAAAACAGCATCCTGCAGCTGAAGTTATTGTCCATCCGGAATGCACAAAACCAGTGAGAGACATTGCCGATTTTATTGGTGGAACTGGTCATATGGCTAGCTATGTTAAGGAATCTGATACCAAAGAATTTATTGTTGGCACAGAAGATAATTTTGCGTATCGTTTACGAAAGGACAACCCCAAAAAGACTTTTTTTGAAGTAAAAACAGAATGTATTGGGATGCGAAAGAGTTCCCTGGCTGATGTTAGAAACGCATTGGAAAAAGAACAACACAAGATTAAAATCGATGAAGATGTTCGTAAAAAAGCTTATAAAGCGTTAGATAACATGATGAACATGTCATGAAAAAAGCAGCCTATTTTGAAAAATTAGATGATAAAAAGGTCCGCTGCAATCTTTGTCCCCATCATTGTATTATTAATCCAGACGAACTTGGAATATGTAACGTACGGAAAAATGTTGATGGCACGCTTAATTCACTTGTGTATGGAAAACCGATAACCCAAAGTACTGATCCTATTGAAAAAAAACCATTGTTTCATTTCTATCCAGGATCTAAAGCATTTTCGATCGCAACGGTTGGTTGTAACATGCATTGTTTGCATTGTCAAAATGCAGATATCTCTCAGGTAACACAAGGTATTTTTCCAAAACAAGAAGTCGCTCCAGAACGAATAGTCGATGCTGCAAAGAAAAGTGGATCACAATCCATTGCGTACACCTATACGGAACCGACGATTTTTTATGAGTATGCAATTGATATAGCAACTCTTGCTCATAAAGAGGGATTGAAAAATGTGTTTGTAACTAATGGATACATTGAACAAGAACCATTGAAGGATATCGCTCCTGTGTTAGATGCTGCAAATATCGATTTGAAAGGAATGACGGATGATTTTTACAAAAAGGTTTGTGGTGCTCCTCTCAAACCAGTATTAGATTCAATTAAACGGTATTATGATCTTGGTATTTGGGTTGAAATTACTACATTAATCATACCCGGATATAATGATGATTCAAAAATGCTATCTAAGATCGCTGATTTTATTGCTGATATTGATGTGGAAATCCCTTGGCACGTCACTGGTTTCTATCCTACGTATAAACTGACTGATGCTCCACCTACACCAGTTTCAACATTAGAAAAGGCAGTTGAGATTGGAAAAAAAGCAGGATTACAGTATATCTACCAAGGGAATAGAAGAACAGGAGAAAATACGTTTTGTCCAGAGTGCGGAAAAGAACTAATAACTCGATCTGGTTTTTTTGTTTCAAAAAATCTTACCGATCATGGAAATTGTCCTCATTGTCACCATCCAATCGCGGGCGTTCATGTAACCTAAGATAGAAAAAGTAGTAAGTTTGGTTTAGATGACACAATCAAAATCTTTATGTGGTCTGCATCTTTGATAAATTTCGAGGAAATACTTATGCCAGTTGTGAACGTAAAATTAGTTGGGAAGTTATCAAAAGAACAAAAAGCAGAAATTTCAAAAAGATTTACAAAAACATTAGAAGATGTTGCAGGTAAACCTCCAAAATATGTGTATGTTGTTTTTGATGAGGTAGACCGGGGAAATTGGGCGATGGCCGGGACGCTTTTTTCTGATATGTAGTTGCCATATCACCTTTTATTTTTTTCTTAGTATTAGACAGATAAAAAACAATATGATTGTGTTTTAATTTTGCACAATCGTTAAATATCGGGACATACATACCCAAGATTAACCTCCCTCTGTCACACCGTTTTAAATACGATTTTTTTACCATGGGACGAAACGTTTCCCCCTCAAAAAGATATGAAAGTTAGGATAAGAAAAAGCAAAAAAAATATGGATTGAAATGTAAGTGACAACATGCAATAAATTTCTAAAATGTATAAAAAATTCAAACATATATGAAAATAATTCTTATCATTATGAAAAAAATTCGATTATCCATAGAGACATTTATCAACAATCTACTATTGCCGAATGAAGGTTGTAAAATATGAAAAAATATGATGTCATAGTTATCGGCGGAAGCGCATCAGGTATTGCCACCGCAATCACTGGAAAAAATGCATATCCAAACAAATCCTTCTTAATGATCAGAAAAGAAAAACAAGCAATCGTACCCTGTGGCATCCCATATATTTTTGGGTCATTACATGACACAAAAAAAGATACCATATCTGACAAAATATTTGAAAAGAACAACATAGATTTAAAAATCGATGAGGTAACAAAAATTGATGCTGAAAATAAAACTTGTACAACCAAAGATGGAAGTATGATCAGTTTCGAAAAACTAGTACTTGCAACAGGATCCAAAGCGCATGTTCCAGCCTGGCTAGATGGTGCGAATAAAGAAAATGTGTTTATTATTCCAAAAGATAAAGACTATTTAGATCAAGCAATAAAAAAACTTTCATCTGCAAAAAAAATCGTGACCATTGGCGGTGGCTTCATTGGCGTTGAAACTTCTGATGAACTCAAAAAAGAAGGAAAAGAGGTTATCATCGTTGAAAAACTTCCCCACATTCTTGGTACTGCATTTGATGATGAACTCTGTGAAGCAGTTGAACAAAAACTCAAAGAGAGAAATGTTGAATTCATCACAAATATGGGTGTTTCTAAAATAACAGGTGATGATAAAGCAACTGGAGTAGAACTAGAAAATGGAGAATCAATTTCAGCAGATGCTGTGCTACTTACTGTTGGATATCAACCAAACACTAAACTCGCAAGTGATGCTGGATTATCATTGAATGAAAAAGGATTCATTAGAGTCGATGAATACATGCATACCGACAATCATGATATCATGGCTGTAGGAGACTGTGCTGAAAAAAGAGATTTTGTCACCCGTAAAATCAGTACGACCATGCTTGCCTCAACTGCATGTGCTGAAGCACGCATTGCAGGAATGAACCTATTCAAACTGTCAGCAATGAAAACCTTTAGTGGAACCATCGCCATTTTCTCAACAGCTCTTGGAGATACCGGATATGGTGTTGCAGGAGTAACTGAAAAAACAGCTACTCAAGAACAATTCGATGTCGTTACCGGATCATTTACTGGTGTTGATAAACACCCTGGAACCATGCCCGGCGTTCATAAACAAACCGTAAAACTCATCGCTGCTCGAGAAGGAGGATTAGTTCTTGGTGGAGAAGTAATAGGTGGAACCAGTACTGGGGAATTAACGAATCTTATAGGATTTATCATTCAAAACAAGATGACCGTAAACAATATTCTCACTGCTCAAATCGGCACTCACCCTTTAGTCACTGCGCCACCAACAGCATACCCCTTGATTAAAGCAGCAGAAGCAGTAGCAAGAAAACTGTAAAAAAAAGTGTTTAGTAAAATAGATGTGAATAATTGAAGGGATAGATAACGAAAACAAATAGTAAAAAATACGTTGATTATTACCAAACCCCACTAGGCAAAGAAATCGCTACTTTCGAAGCAAGTCTCATTGATAAGAACACTCCAGCACAAGCAACCGTGGTAAGTATCGGTTGCGGACCTGCGGTTATCGAAGAAACACTCTATCAAATTCGAAATGATCTTACCGTTTTTACATTAGACAAAAATAAAGAAATGCTCTCATTTGTCCCTTCCTATCTTCATCCTATTCAAGCAGATGCGGAAAAAATCCCCATCAAATCAGCAATCGCAGACATTCTGATATGTATCACATCCCTAGAGTTTATGAGTAATCCTAAACAATCACTACACGAAATATATCGAATTATTAAACCAAATGGCATATTTTTAGCACTGCTTCTAAATCCAGATTCAACTTATGTAAAGCAAAAAATAAGTGAAGGAAAGTCGTACATTGGCAGGAATCTACAACAAAAGACACATCACGTGATCATCTCTACCATTACTCGCCTTTTTAATCAATACGAATCAAAAGTTGATCTCTACATTGAAAACAACAAGATTAAAGAAGAATCATCTCCGAATAATGCTCGTTTATTAATTATGAAGGCTATAAAATGAATGAAGAAAACTCGATTGTATTTGGACCAGTTCCATCAAGAAGACTAGGAAAAAGCATTGGAATCAACAATATCCCTCCAAAAATATGCACATATTCCTGCATCTACTGTCAACTTGGCAGAACGCATAATATGCAGATCAGTCGGCAATCATTCTATGATTCAAACAAAATCATAGAAGAAACAAAAGAGAAAATCAAACATACAAAAGAAAAACAAGAACACATCGATTATCTCACAATCGTTCCAGATGGAGAACCAACACTTGATAAAAATCTTGGAGTACTCATTGAAGAATTAAAGAAACTTGATTATCCTGTTGCAGTGATTACCAATTCATCACTCATTTCTAGAGAAGATGTTCGAAATGAACTGAGTCTAGCAGATTGGATCTCAGTAAAAATAGATGCAATAACAAAAGAAACATGGAAAAAAGTTGACCGGCCACACGGAAAACTCAATCATGAAGAAATCTTAACTGGAATACAACAGTTTTCAAAAGAATTTGCTGGCAATCTTTGCACTGAAACTATGCTCATTGACACAGTCAATGATGAATCTGAAGAATTCGAAAAACTATCAAAATTCATCGCACCTTTAGAACCAAAAACAAGTTACCTTTCCATTCCCACTCGTCCTCCCGCCGAACAATGGGTAAAACCTGCGACAGAAAAAAAACTCACCCAAGCCTATCAACTATTCACAGCTCAACATATTCCAACTGAATATCTCATTGGATATGAAGGAAACGAATTTGCATTCACGGGCAATGCCAAACAAGATATCCTAAGTATTACCGCTGTTCATCCCATGAGAGAAGATGCAGTCAGAGAATTCTTGAAAAAAGCAGATGAAACATGGGATCTCATTGATCAATTAATACAGG
>JAGXLH010000079.1 GCA_018334795.1 Thermoplasmatota archaeon | reverse complement strand
GGAAAGATGGCAAAGTTGCTATTCCATGCTGGGACTCTAGTATCACTAAATTCTATGATATAGTGAACAAATATAACCTTAAGGAGCTCTGGTTCTCAGATGATGTGAAGGAATTACGTGCGAGGGTGGCAGATTGTAAAAATTGCTATATGCACTGTATCGTAGAACCTAGTAAAGTGCTTGGTGCCACTCATCGCAACCTTAAAGAGCTTATGGAATGGGTTGTTACATTTCGCAATAGTGGGTTCAATGTTTGATCATTTGAGTCCGAACTATCTTTGGTATGGTACGTTGTCTGATGGATGAGAGGATGATTAATGATAATAGGTATTTTAATGTAAAATCATAAGTATCTTTGGCATCTTAGAAAATAGGTATTACTTTCTATAGCTCACTATATATTTGTTATTTTCAGCAATTTGAAAAATGAAATAAAGACAATCGATATAAAAGATTTAAAGCATTAAAATGTGTCGTCAGATACATGTTCGAATCCTGATGTAGACATAAAAAATAATTGATTTAAACTTGAAGTCCAAATCCCTTCCCCTGCATATTAATATGAAATTGTGTAATAATAATATTTTTACTTATGATTGCTGGAATCAATTGAGTTCAAATCTCGTTATATTCTATAAATTTGAGGTTGATTAAAACCCACGTTAATTATATGGCTAAGAACTCAATTTTTTGACATTGTCAATGATATGACGTACTTGTGTCATTGAAGAGACATCATATTTATACACAACATCGAGTTGTACGACTTCGATTCCTGGTGTCGTTGCGACGAGAGTTACATCAACATCAACCGTTTCACCATTGTCTTGTATTACGGGCCCACGGGTTACTTCGACTTGCTTCCCAATCATGAAGTCTGAATCATAATCTGGAATAATGGTGTCGCGACCTTGTGAAGCAATAGCGCCGTTGAATAGGATCTCAACATCAACATTAAGCTGACGCTTAATCTCCTCCAGGTCACAGTTGTTGAATGCGTCAATGTATCGCTTAAATGCCATAAGGACTGTTTCTGACTTGGTGGTATGTTGCATTTTATCCCCTTCACTGATTTATACTGTGATATATAATTGTTCCTAAAATTTGTAGCATTATTACCTGCTGATAATGTTTATAAATTTCATGTATAAGCATTACACCCTTGGCGCAGACTCTCGATGAGGTATCTTCACTATTATAAACCCATTATTTTTACAAGTAAAACATGATCGAATCTCGTCCCCTGCATTGTTTTCTTTTTTTATGGAAAAAAACAGTGATATTAATCATCGAAATCATTAAATTTGAAGTTTCATTCTATCTTCTTTCATGAGTGAAGAAAATGTGTTAGGGATTATTCCAAATGTTCAGAGTGGAATGTTTGGATCTAAAGCATATAATTTAATCATTACTGGTGAAGGAATCATTGTTGCTCAATTAACAAATAAAATGTTAAAGGAAGAAGCGAAAAAGACCTCTCAAGACTCAAAAGCAAGTGGGGAGGGATTCCTAAAGCGAATCGGTAATCAAATGGCTAACCGAGCAACCTTTCATGAAAGATATCTGTCGATGAGTAAAGATCAAATCATTAATGAAACAGAAGGTAATTTTTTTATTTCGGAACCTGAAATCAAAAAAATTAGAATTAAAACTGGACAGCATTATCAAGATGATAAATCCACTCCGCATCAATTAAAAATAGCGTGGAACTCCGGTAAAGAAAAATTCTCCTTTACTCAAATAACAACTAACGAGGCTAAAAAGATTCTACAACAATTAGTTGGTAAAAAAGTTAAATAACATTTCGTTTGTCGGTGCGGTATGTAAATCATAGAAATGATTATTCAATGATTTCATCAATTTTGCCTACTATTTCCTTATAAGTACTAGTATTATTTTTTTTATCTATTTCAAATTCTTTTTTTGGAAAAGTGAAAAATACGGTTGTTCCTTTTCCAATTCCTTTGCTTTCAGCCCAGATTTTACCACCATGTTTTTCGACGATACGTTTACAGATGGGCATTCCAAGACCGCTACTATCAAAATCATGCCTGCTTTCGTCTGCTTTATAAAATTCATCGAAAATATGATCAAGTTGTTCAGCACTCATCCCGACACCATCATCTTGAATAGAAGTAACAAGCATACTATCTTTTTCGGATACATTGATATCTATTGAAACATGCTGATTATTGTATTTGATTGCATTATTCAAAAGGTTATTAAGCAGTTCTTCTAGCCGAATTTGATCAGCGTAAACGAAAGTATCATCAGGAATGTGAGATGATATACTAATTTGCTTTTTTTCAAACAAATATTTATTTTGTGTAATACTTACCTGAAACTCTTCTTTAAGGTTTATTCGTTTTTTTGATAACGTAGTATTCGGTGAGTTTAATTGAGCTAAAGTCAATGTTTTTTGAACAAGGCTTTTCATATAATTAATGTTACGTTTAACAACATTGAGCATATCTTTGTCCTTTTGATTGGTAACATGTTTTTCTAGAATTGGAAGTAAACTTATTGGTGGACCGAGTGGATTTTTAAGATCATGACCAAGCTGATTGATGAATTCATCTTTCTGTTTCAATAATTTTTTAATTTCTGTAGTTCGGGCTTCTATTTTTGTTTCTAGTTCTTTGTTAAATAATCGAAGAGTATCATGAGCCTTTTTCAATTTAATGTTTGAATCTGTAAGATTATTTTGCACTTGTTCTCGTACTCGTTCCATGACAAGAGCAAATAAATAAATAATGAAATATGCGGGAATAAATCGTAATACAATATCTGTACTGTAACTTGTGAAAAATGGTACTTGTTCACCAAAAATAAACACAACTGCTGATAATCCTAAAAGTGTTAGTGAAAATATAGATCCTTTTTTACTGCCCAATAAAAATAAAGAGATGAGCGGATAAGTTAAGCTCCAAATAAATGAGGTGTTGTTAACACCACCGTTGAATAATAAAATAAAAAAGAATAGTCCTGAAAGAACGGAACCTAGAATAGCAACTCGTTCAATTTTTTTAAATTTTCTCAAATAGAAAAAAAGACCTATCACTAAGACGCCAAAAACCCCATCGATCAAGGTCAAAAAATATGCTTGTTGTATATAGGTAATGATAGATAAGAGCATAAGTATGGAGAAACCTGAAAGAGTTATCAGATTGATGAGCATTACTTTTCTAAGAGGCTCAATGTCATGAGAATGAGTAAGACCACTGGATATGACATTCCATAACAGTTTTTTAGCCTTATATATCATCATCGTCACCGAATGAAATTTCCTTATTTTGCTTAGACAACTTTTTTTTATATTGGCACATTAATTGTTTAAGTATTTTCGAATAATGATTATTTAAACAATCTCTATGTGCATTCACCATCTATGTTTTTAATGACGTTTGTTAACAAAAAATTGAAAGTTTTAACTCTTATTTAAAATGAATGAAAAAAATTAAATCAATGGTTGGAAAGAATAAAAGAAGGTTTTTTTAGTATAATATATACCATTTATTCGAGAAACTTTGATACGAAAGGACTGTTTTTTCCTGCGGGTCTTCTGAAATGACCGGATGGTCCTTTACCTAAGAATTCAGTAAACCATGCTTCGTGTTGTATTTCTTCATTGAGAATTGCAAGTGCAAGGTCGTAAGTTCGATGATCTTTTCCAGCAGTCATATTACAGATTTCTGAGTATCCTCGAACAGCACATTGTTCTGCTTTCAAAAGGACTTTTACAATTTCTTCAGTTTTGGTTAAATCTTTAGGTAATTTAGCTGGTGGACAAGCGCTTATGTCATGAAATGTTTTCATATCTTCTGGTAATTTCCCTCCAAGTTCATAGATACGAGGAACCAGTGCTTCGAAATGATTACGATCCTCAATTCGTGCATCTTCTGCAACTGCTTTCAAACTCTCTCCATCAAAACCTGTGAGGTTTGCTCTAAGTATTGTGTAATAATAGTATGTTGTAAGTTCTGCGGCAGCGTTTTTTACTAAAAGATTGAGTAATTTATCAACGTCTACACCTGCTTTTTCTACCATTTTTCTTGCTATTTCAGCAGCCATTCTTTTAATGCCTCCCACATTCTGTTTCTCACCGTTCAACAGAACTGGTATTATATATTAGATATTCGTTGAATATAAATCTTTTTAAATTATTTCTAATTGCGTTATCCTGAATTAAGTTCCTTCGAGTATTTTATGTTTGTCATAATCCGTTTCACATTCCTTTAAAGTATTCAGGAGGCCAGATGTGTTATCCTGAAATTACTTTCTCCTAAAAAAATAAAGAAAGCAATTTAAATTACATGGGGAATACATACTTCTAAAGAAACAAGATGCTGATTAAAATCAGGTAAGTTTTGATACATAATATCAAAATAGACAGACATACTCAGATTCTAGCGGCTGAGTAAAAACACAAAAGACAGTTAGGAAAATTAAGAAGAAAAATGAAGTATTACTAACTCTATTAAAATTCTGCGTCATATTGTAAAAAACATATAAGATAACATACGTTTTTTTAAATCTAAACTAATATCAGTTAACTATTGGTCATAAAATAGTTTTTAGATTGGTTGATTATTTGTTGAAATAATACTGCAGCATCAATATATTGTTCTTGATTTAACAAATAATTTCCTTGTTCATATACTTCTATTAATTCATCAACGGGATGACCAATAATTTCTGTTATGTTAATATAATTGGTACAGGTTGACTGCATAATCTGAATTATGGTTTCTTTTAAAAAACTCGGATGCAATGAAAATTCAGTTAGACTATCTCCCATTGATTCAATTGAAGTTGTATAATTGGTATTCCAAAGCCCTTCTGAACAATTGAAAAGTGTCTTTTGTTGATTTCTTCCAAGTTTACTAATATTGTATAGAAGTCTTTGCATAAGCCACGCTTGTTCTTGCATGCTGGTATCCACCTTGGTCAATACGTCTGATACGACTGCTTGTGATGAAGTGCCTTGTTTTGCCCAAATGTCAAAAAAACTATTTTCACTTAAAAACACTTCTTCAACGGATTGAATGATAGGAAGTAACTCATCTGAATAATTTTGATAGAGAGACAAAGATAATTGTGCAGATTCCCCCGTTTCATAAGTTTGATAAATATCAGTGTTTGAGTTATGAAATGGCACATAAATACTACTACAAGCATGATTTGCAGAAAACCATCCCTTGCTTAGGAATTGATAGTTTTCAGATGGTATTTGATAAATAGCAACACCTTCATAAGGATATGTTGCTTCACACATTGGTCTAACATCCTTAAGGTCATCAGCATCCAATCGAGACCATTCAATCATATCGGAAACAGTGATCTGTCCTTTTCTTGGATGAATCTGGTCTAATACTGCTTGTTCCCATGCATGCACCGCAGTTGTTAATTGAACTCTTGCGCTATTTCCAGAAACAGACTTTAGTGAAACATAAAAATCACCAACAGTTTTAGATTTCCCAACGTGTATTGTTTTTGGCGGCATGAAAAATGATGGTTTTCCATCATGATACCCAATATTTGTAAAAAACGGTAGTTGTCTTACTAGTATTGAATCTGAAGATATATTCAGTATTCTGATCTGAGCAATCCCATTCAAATGAATAAGATCGTTTTCAATTACGTTTTTTGATACTGTTGTATTATAGGAATCTGCGATGAATCGAGATCTAATTAATTGTGTATCCCATAATTCTCTTGGGTAATTGGAAATAACATCTACATCATCACTGATTTCTTTTACATGGTAACGGTAGGCATCTGCTTCAATTAAATACCCTTTATTTGGTCCGATGACACAAAGATTTTCAGAAACCCCTGTTGCATGTAATTGATCAACTGCTTCAACGGTTAAGAGATGAACGGCTTCAGATTCAGTAGTAGCTTGTTCACAACTATATCTGATCCAATCAAAATCATCCCATGCATAACGAGTGGGATTGATCCAGCGGGAGACTGAATCAGCATCACCAAAAGCAAGACCTGCAGCGGTTAACGTCATACCTGATTTTACAATATTAGGTGGAATATCTTGTTCTGAGGTCACACCAATATAAGAATGGTTTACTTGAAAAGACATTGGTTCTCCAGTCCACGGATGATGATAGGTGTACTCGTATCCTTTTGGAATATGGGTAAGCACTTGTAAACCAGGCCTACTTGGGTCTCTTACTTTTAACAAAAGATTATAGTCTCCCTTAGTAACATCTCCTGTTGCAATGATATCTTTACAGGCATTGACCGTATTAGCACTAAAAAGGAAGATTACCAAGAATAATGATACCAATCCAAACACGGTCTTTGATGAATAATGCATGTTCAATAAAATTATAGTATATGGTGGTATAAAAAATTTACCAGGTTCATAAAATACTTTTTCCATCCAAATCTATATGTATTATCATCACTGTTTTCGGTTTTTGTGAAACAATCTCAAATTCTTATTCGATATGGAGAAATCGGATTAAAAGCTGAATACACTCGCCGACAGTTCACCTACCATTTAAAAAAAAATATTAAACAAGCGTTTTCTCAAGAAAACATTCCACTAGAAATTACGATGAAACGTGGTCGTATTTTTCTTCATACTGATGAAATTAGAAAATCAATTGAAATATTAAAAAAAATCTTTGGTATTGTTTCATTTAGTCCAGTTTGGGAATCGTCTCCAGAATTATCAAAATTAACTGAAGATGTATTAAATTTGATGAAAACTCGTCTAACCTCACAAGCCTCTTTTGCATTACGGGTACGAAGGAGTGGCACGCATAATTATACAAGTCAGGAGGCTGCAGTTCACATTGGTCAATCAGTCTGCGATTGTTTTCATGCATCAGTTGATTTGAATCGACCTGATGTTGAGTTATTCATTGAGATTCGAGATGAGCAAGCATTCCTTTTTCTGGAAAAAATTAGTGGATCTGGTGGATTACCATATGGAACACAAGGAACTATTTGTTGTGTGGTAAAAAACAAAATGGACTTGCTAGCAAGTTGGTTTTTGATGAAAAGAGGTTGCGCTATTCACTTCGTAGCTTTTGATCAATCATTGTATGATCAGACGAAGGATTTCTTAAAAAAATGGTATGTCGATGAAGAACCCGTATTACCTTCTGAAAATGATAAAAGAAACATTCATGTTTTTTTACAAAAAGAAATCAAAAAAAATCATTGTGAAGCACTCTGTATCGGTATGAGTTGCCCGCATGATATGAAACAACTGATTTCTAAGATAACTGATTTGCAAG
>JAGXLH010000078.1 GCA_018334795.1 Thermoplasmatota archaeon | reverse complement strand
ACATTTGAAACCGGGGAAGTATTCGGTACTTCATCACTTGCTTTCAACGCAAAATAATAATCAGTGCCCTTGTCTAAACCTGTTATGTTTATACTTTCTGTACTCCCTGCTTCATCAATAACTATTGTTTCAGAAACCAAAGTTGCATCATTCCAATTACTTTCTGTGATACTTGAAGTAGAATATCGAATATCATACGATGAAACTGATTCCAGATCAAAATTATCCCCCGGAGCAGTCCAACTAAGTGTTACTGAAGTATTAGTCTTCTGCGTTGCCTGTAGATCAGTTACCTGGCTAGGCCAAGTGGCATCAGCAGCTTTATCGAAGAAAAGATTGCCGTCGTCTCTGCTATCAGCCCATACAATATATGTTTGGGTATCCGAACCTACTGCTATTTTGGGATGGTACGCTGCTTCTGATCCATCATTTACCTTGAAATTTTCACCAAAAGTTGTTCCTCCATCAGTTGAATTTGCAAAATAAACTGCATCCTCACCGCTGGAATCATCATGCCAGGTTACAAAGATTTTTCCACATGGATGTACTTTGATGTCACCAACGTGACCACCTGCTAGTGTTGCACCTGAATTATGGCTGACATTAACAGGTGTACTGAAAGAATCTGCACTATTAGTTGATCGGCTGCATCGTACACGGTTTATCCCCTGGCTCCAGTAGCTTACATATACTTTATCTGTACCCAAAGCAGCGATGGAAGGGGCATACATGTTATTATCCGGGTCTTCAATTGCTACGCTTGGGTCAAACGTTGATCCTTGATCAGTAGATGTAACAACTCTTATATCGGCATCTCCAAAGCCAAGCCCGTTCTCGAAGGCTACATAAATGGTTTCATCAGATCCAATAGCAATAGCTGGATCCGCTGGCCTGTCTTCGGGGCCATTCACTCTGACATCTGTTCCGAAACCATTTCCATCTATGGATTTATCCAAAGATAGGTTTTCTAAATATGAGGCAGTCCATACAATGTAAACATTATCTTCAAACGTAGCGATATCAGGATTGTCACCACCAGGGCTGTCGCTTATTACTACGGGATCACTGAAAGTTTCTCCGCCATCTGTGGATTTTGTATAATAAATGTTGCCTTTATCCCCTACCGCGACATGAATATTGTTACTGTCATCAACGGCAATAGATGGTACATATCCATCACTAATGTCTAAAGGGTCACTAAAGGTTTCTCCACTATCGATAGATTTTGCAAACTTTACTGCGTTCCAGGCTAAATATATGTTGTCAGAGTTATCAAGTGCTATATCTGGTTTTCTTCCATAACCTGGGCTAGCGTGTATATCTGATCCAAAGTTTTCTGCTTTAACATTCTGTGTTAGGTTTATTCCAATTAATGCAGAACTTAAAAAAAGACCTGCAGCTAATAATACTAATGTCTTTTTCATAATCTCTCCCACTTCACCTTGCACGTAATAAGGAAACCATATATAAGTGTTTGAAAACATAGTTTTTTTGTGGAGGTAAAAAAAATTATTTCGCTTAAGATTAACTGACAAAGTCTATGTAAAATCTGGAGGATAAGAGAGTTAGTGACCTCATCTCACGGCACCATCTTTGGATAATTCCGATTAATACCGTTCAGTTCAGCCACTTTATAATGGGTAACCATCGTTGAAACTGGAACAATGTACATCGTTCGATGTTTCTGTACCAAAAAAAACCATCTCTTAGTTCTTACAATTAAAGTATATCCCATCTGCATATAGTTATTATGCTAACAAGTCTGGTTAATCAGGGGTTGCTTACCCTGTAATGAAAATCACGTACTATTTATTATCAATGTAATATCTCATCATATAAATGATCTGACTACTGATAGGACGAAGCTCTTTATTTGCTAATTCTTTAAGTTGTTTAAAGTCTCCATCCGAAAGACTGATAGTTGTTCTTTTCATCATTTTTTATCACAAAATAATATCTTTTTACTACAGAAATTAAATAATTTTATATACTTTTACATACTATTAATACTTTATTACATAACTTTAAATACATGAGGGATAAAAAAGCTCCCTATTTAAAAAAATTATTAATCTCATATTATAAATTATAGATATTAAAATTTTTAATCATTTTGTTGATCCAAATAAAAATGCATCATGAAAACGATTTGACGACTTATAGGTCGATGTTCCTTTTTAGCTAATTCTCTCAGTTCTTTTAGCTCTGACTTCGAAAGACTGATCGTGGTTCTAATACTCATAAATTTCATTAGGATTATGCAACATTGCATATTTTAAATTTCTCTTTTATACAAATTTCCAAAGTCTTAAAAGTATGTATAAATAAATAATTTTGATACAAAAATCATATATTTATTCATTAATGCATAAACTTATATAGCAGTATGTTATATCCCATATTATTATATGTGGGGTATAGTAACATGACTCAATATCATAGTAAATACTACTTCAATGCATCCCATCTGAGAGGAGATGATAGAGTATATTTTTTTAGCACTATCGCATATGATAGGAACACTTAGATTTCTATCATCTCCTTCCTCCCATCACCATTATGCTGCATTATAGCATTATTTATTATTTATTCGTAAGGCTTGATTCATGATTCGCAAAAAGTATACATCATAAACAATAATAGGTTTGATAATAAAATATTCTAAATCTAAAAGATAAAAGAATTATTCATTCTCATTTGAACATAATCTTTTGTGTTTTTTCATAAGACGTTTAATAAATTCCTTTTCTTCGGATGAACCAAGTATTAACATAGGTTTCACTCTCTTTCCAAAGTCCAGTCAAAGTATAGAAATATGATTTAAAAATTTTTCCTTTAATTACATTAAATAATCCAATGAGAGATATAATTTGGAATTATCGTTATAATTATAGTTTATTATTAACGATAAAAAATTACATGGTTTTAAGTACTGCTTGCATGTATTGTAGTATATCATGCTTTGATGATATCCTTCTATTTGATGGATGTTAATATGTTTCCTACAGTACAAACGGTATTGTTTTTGTATGGTAGGATGTATAATAATGAAGAAAAAAATAATGTTTGTGGATGATGGGTCTGACCAATTGTTTTCTTTTGAACAAGTGTTAAAAGAGTCGGATGAAGATTTTGAATTTATCGGTGTACAATCAGGTAAAGAATGTTTGAAGGAATTAAAACATGCTAAATTGCCAGATATCATTTTTTTAGATATAATGATGCCCGAAATGGATGGTTGGGAAGTTTGTGATAAACTAAGGGACAATCCTGTTTTGAAGGATATTCCCATTGTGTTTCTGACAACGAATATGAACATGACCACAAAGCATGCTTGTGGCTCTTTTAATGATGGTTTCCTTGAAAAACCTGTTGAATCAAAAGAGTTATTTAATTGTATAGAACAGATCATTAAGGGGAAATAAGAAGAAATAATCATTTGTAATTTAATTAATGCTTGAATTATGAATCAAGCACATTTTCCCTACATTTTTTTTCGGGCGGATACACTTTTTTGTTCTTTTCTGGCAAACATTTTAAATCAGATGAAAATTATTCAGTTAAAGGTTCCTTGAATGTTTCAGCAATATACGTACTATCTGATTTTTGGTATTCCTTTTATTGTGTATCTTGGTATTCTTGTGTTAATTTTATTTGTGGTAACTGCATTGTTAGCGTTATTGAAGAGAAAAGGGATGATTAAGGCATCTGTTCTTTGGCATTTCAGATTAGCATATATTGCTCTTTTTCTAGGATTTCTGCATGGAGTCTTAGGACTTCTTGCGTATTTCTAAAGGGAACTGAAAAAAAATCGTTCAAATAGTAAAAAAGGATGATAGGAGACATAGAATGATAGGAAAAAAGGTGTTTGGTTTTGGGAAAAAGCTGTTGATATTTCAAATAATCTTAGTTTTTAGTCTGTTGGCTTTGGGTTCAATGAGTGTGAATGCTCATTCGCCTTCATCGATGAGTTTGACGTATGATAAAGCTGGTGAAATGTTAACTGTTGATATTATGCATCAAATATCTAATCCATCGTCTCATTATGTGAATACTATCGAGATCACCATTAATGGTGTTTCTGAAATTGAACAAAGCTATACGGATCAACCATCCTCTTCGTTTACCTATACGTATAATGATGTGAGTGCTGAGGATGGTGATGTGATTGAGGTCACCGCATCTTGTAATCAAGGTGGATCGATTACTGACCAACTCACAGTTAGTGGTGATACAACCTCAGGAAGTGATGAAGATTCAGAAACACCAGGTTTTGAACTTGTGTTGGTCTGTGCTTCTGTTATTGCAGTACTTTTCATCTTTAAAAGGAAACGATGATTTTACGATGAGATCATGATGTTCTGTTAGTCTAATTCTTTTTTTATTTTTTCAAGGTCTGTTGTCGGTTGCTGGCATGTTTTATTTTTACAGATGTAAACAGTTGTTTTCTGATCGATTTGATCATACGTTTTTATCCAGGGGATTAATTCTTCTAAAAGAGAATTTTTTTCTTTAGGATTTTTTAGGATGATGCTAGTATGTGGAAAATAGTGGGATTGAAGAAATGATAGGATTTCTTTTGTATCTTTGTTTTTCGGTTCTCCAACGATTACGATTTCTTGAGTTGATGTAATCATGTATTGGACTGCACTTATGAAGTGTGTATACGCTGTTGGATGAGTGTTAATTTGAGTTGAAAAAGTGTTGCTGAGTTGATCTGCTGTTTCTTTTAAGGAAGGGTTTGCGGTGATGTGTGCTAATCTGATGAGATTTTGTAGTATTATTGCGTTTGCTGATGGGATGCTTCCATCATAGATTTCTTTTTGTCGAACGAGCATGGATTCAGCGGTATCTGATGTTATAAAAAAGCCACCGTGTGTTTTATCCCAAAAATGATTGAGTACGTATGAATTGAGTTGTAATGCGTATTGTAAATATGTGGGGTTGAATGTGGTTTGATATAATTCTATCATTGACCAGGTTATAAAGGCATAATCAGTGGCATATCCTGTGATGGTATTATGTTTATTTCGATGACTGTGGATGAGTTCATTGTTTTTGGTAAGTCGGTGTGTTTGAATGTGATCAATTGCGTGTTCTGCAATGGTAAGATATTGTGGTTGATGAAAGGTGCGTGCTGCTTTTGCTAAGCTTGCTATCATCAGTCCATTCCAGTCAGTAAGGATTTGATCATCTTTGTTAGGATGCATGCGTTGTGATCGAATAGTGAAAAGTTTTTTTCGTATGATTGAGAGTTTTTTAGTGAGATTTTTTTCTGATAGATCAAGTACTGTTGCAGCTTCTTTTATGGTCATGGATTGATATAAAATATTTTCAGTAGTTCTCCCTGGTTCAAGTTGAACGTTTCCTTCTTTTTTAAGAGAGTAAACAAGGGAAGCAATTTTTAGTTCTTCTGAGGTAAGATGAGTGCTGAGTTCTTCGTAGGTCCAAGTGTAATATTTACCTTCTTTTCCTTCGGAGTCAGCATCTTCAGCAGCATAAAATGCTCCATGAGATGATGTTAAGTTTCTTGTGGTATAAGTGATGATTTCTTCAGCGGTTTGTTTGAATAAATTGTTTTGTGTTGCTTGATATGCTTCAGTGTACACATTAAGAAGGAGTGCTTGGTCGTAAAGCATTTTTTCAAAATGAGGGATTTTCCATGTTCGTTCTGTTGCATAGCGGTGAAATCCAAATCCAATGTGATCAAAGATTCCTCCCTGCCTCATTTGTTTCAGAGTTGTAGTTACCATTTTTAATGAATACGGTTGTTTTGTGGCTTTCCAGTATCCTAATAAAAACAATAGATGTTGAGGTAACGGAAATTTTTGATTTTTTCCAAATCCACCATGTAATTCATCAAAATCAGTTACTAGTGCATCATAGGTTTTTTCTAAAATACTGTTATCAAGTGTTTGTTGAGATACTAGTGGTTGTTGGTGAAGTCTTTTGGTGATTTCTGTTGCTGATTCAATGATTTTTTCTTGGTTTTCATCCCAGATTTTTTTAATCTCTGGAAGAAGAGTGAGTAACCCATTCATACCATACTGAGTTTTTTTAGGAAGGTAGGTCGCGGCAAAAAAAGGTTGTTTATCTGGCGTCATGATAATGGTGAGTGGCCAACCCCCTCTGCCAGTGAGCATTTGGCAGACGTGCATGTAGATTTGATCGATTTCTGGTCGTTCTTCCCGGTCTACTTTGATGCAAACGAAATGGTTGTTGAGCATCTTTGCTACTTCTTCATCTTCAAATGATTCATGGGCCATGACATGACACCAGTGGCAGGTTGCATAGCCAATGGATAAAAAGATGGGTTTATGATCTGTTTTGGCTTTTTGAAATGCTTCATCAGACCAGGGATACCAGTCTACCGGATTGTGTTTATGTTGTTTAAGATATGGACTGGTTTCATCTTTGAGATGATTGAGTTGTTCTGAAGAATTATGCATGTTCGTATTCCTCAGGTTTAGGATGGCCAACGACGGTAAGATAAATCGTGCTTTCCGTTGTTCCATCAACATCGATGATAGTGTTGACGTCTTCATCGAATAATGCAGCGATATGACAGCTTCCAAGATCTCTATTTGTTGCAGCAAGTGCAAGGTTTTCTGCGATGTGGCCTGCATCTAGATAGATGTATCGATAGGCTCGTTGTCCATATTTACATTTTGAACGATTAAAAAGAGCTGTCCAAATGAATACGACTGAGGCAGTTGCACACATCTGTTGATGTAATGCAGCTATCGTGATGTCTTTTCTGAAATCTCCTGTGTGTAATTGTTCGAGATAATGATGTTTGATATTGTAATGATATACTCCTTGTTTAATAGATTCTACATTATTGATGACTAGATAGGTTTCAATAGGGTAGAGTGCTCCTGCGGATGGTGCGGTTCTGAATTCGTATCCATGTTCTTTTCGTTGAATACCAGTCGATGCCCACAATAGAAAAGAAAGATCTGATTGAGACATGGGTTTTTGTTGAAAAGACCGGATACTTTTTCGTTTGGTTAAGACATCGTTAAAGGTTTTTAATGAATCTGTTTGAGGCTTGGGCAACTGTATATGTGGATATTGTTTGTAATGTTTGTATAACTCTGGTTGTATTGACCAGTCTGGTCCTTCACCCATTGTTTTCTGAGAATATTTTGTTTCCTGTTGAAATTGATCACCAATTCCTTGTTCTCTTATGTTAACACCTCCATAGTATGATATAATCATGTATTTTTTTTGATTATGATGAACGTTTAATGAGAATAAGTGTTTAGCATATTTGTGAATACTTGTATAAATAATTATACT
>JAGXLH010000077.1 GCA_018334795.1 Thermoplasmatota archaeon | reverse complement strand
CATCTGAAAGAAAAAGCTGATCCATTGGAAGGTACCTCTCAAGCACGAGGAATCGTTATTGAAAAAGTTGGTATCGAAGCGAAACAGCCCAATTCTGCTATTCGAAAATGTGTGAAAGTTCAATTAATTAAAAACGGACGGCAAATCACTGCGTTTGCTCCGGGAGATAATGCTATCAGTTTCATTGATGAACATGACGAGGTCATGGTCGAAGGAATTGGTGGTCGTATGGGGCGAAGTTATGGTGATATTCCTGGTGTTCGTTTCAAAGTTATTAAAGTAAATGATGTTTCCTTGCAACAAATGGTTCGAGGAAAGATTGAGAAAGCAATGAGACGATAAATATGGCTGAAAAAACAAGTGGACAAAAACAAATGCATTTCTTTCCATCTTTAGAAAAATATAATCAAGATGAAGTCATGGTTGAAGATAAGGGACTTGCTCGTTACATTAATCTTGATACTGAAAATATTTATCTTGGTGCAGTATTTGCAAATAAAATGTTTGCAAAATCAAAGATTCCTGTTGTGGAACGACTAATTAATAATATTATGCGAACAAAAAGATATAATGGTAAAAAAATCAAAGCGTACAAGGTTGTTCGGTCCACATTTGAAATCATTGATAAACGGACGAAAAAGAATCCTTTACAAATTCTTGTTCACGCGATTCAAAATTCAGCACCAAAAGAAGAAGCAACTCGGCTTCGATTTGGTGGTATCTTAGTTCCAAAAGCAGTAGATACTGCTCCGCAACGACGGCTTGATATTGCACTTCGAAATATTTGCACTGGTGCGGTGAATGCATCGCATAAAAACAAAAAACGTATTGAGTATATTCTTGCTGATGAGATTATTAAAGCATCAAAAAATGATGTCTCTTCTTTTTCTGTTGGTAAGAAAAACGAAATAGAACGAGTTGCAAAATCAGCACGATAATAGTAAAATTTTGTTCCTTACTTTATCAGTATATAAAAAAATCCTTTCGAGGTTATGATTTATGGGTAAGAAAGAAGATAACATTAAAAAAGCAAAAAATTTGATGAATAAACTGGATTATATTCGAAACATTGGAATAGCTGCTCACATTGATCACGGGAAAACAACGCTTTCCGATAACTTACTTGCCGGTTGTGGCATGATGAGTGAGGAATTAGCTGGTAAACAATTAGCACTTGATTTCGATGAACAAGAATCAGAACGGGGAATTACCATCGATACCGCTTCAGCTTCAATGGTTCACGAATTTGAAGATCATGAATATTTGATTAATCTATTAGATACACCCGGTCACGTTGACTTTGGTGGTGATGTTACCCGAGCCATGCGTGCTGTTGATGGTGCCATTGTTGTGGTTTGTGCTGTTGAAGGAGCAATGCCACAAACAGAAACGGTTATTCGTCAAGCATTAAAAGAAAACGTTCGACCAATCTTGTTTATTAACAAGGTTGATCGATTGATCAATGAATTAAAGGTTACTCCTGAGCAAATGCAACAGCAGTTTGTTAAGATTATTAGTAAATTCAATCAATTATTAAATAAAATGGTTCCTGAGCAATTCAAAGGGAAATGGGATGTTAAAGTAGAAGATGGAACGGTTGCTTTTGGTAGTGCTTATTATAACTGGGCTATTTCAGCACCATACATGCAAAAATCAGGGTTGAGTTTTTCAGATATTTATGATTTTTGTGATAAAGATGATCAAAAAACACTTGCTAAAAAGACACCAATTCATGAAGTGTTACTTGACATGGTGGTTGATCATTTGCCATCTCCGAAAATTGCACAAAAATATCGTATTCCTAATATTTGGCGTGGAGATGAAGAATCCAAACTTGGAAAAGGTATGATCCAAACTGATGAACATGGACCTCTTGCATTGATGATTACAAAAATTGTGATGGATCCACATGCTGGTGAGGTTGCAGTTGGTCGTCTTTATAGTGGTAATGTTGAACGTGGAAAGCAAGTTTATGTTGCAGGAATGACTAAAGTTAACCGTATTCAACAAGTAAATCTAATGGTTGGTGCAGACAGAATTCCAATTGAAAACGTGAGTGCGGGAAACATTGTAGCAGTAACCGGCATTCGTAATGCAATCGCAGGAAGTACCGTTGTTGATGATGTTGATGCTGAACCATTTGAACGTATCGTTCATGTATCTGAACCAGTAGTTACCGTTGCAGTAGAAGCAAAACATACTAAGGATTTACCAAAACTCATTGAAGTACTTCGAATGGTTTCAAAAGCTGATCCAAGTATCGTTGTTAATATTAATCAGGAAACAGGTGAAAACTTAATGAGTGGAATGGGTGAACTTCACCTTGAAATCACTGAATATCGGATTAGAAACGAGTATGGTGTGGATATTGTTACTTCTGAACCAATTGTTGTGTATCGTGAATCTGTAGCAAAGCCCTCTCCGCAAAAGTTTGAAGGGAAATCACCGAATAAACATAATCGATTTTACATTGAGGTTGAACCGTTAGATCCAAAAATTATGAAAGCATTATACGAAAATGAGATTCCGGATAATGTGAAGAAATACAAGAAAGATGTTATTAAACAATTACAAGAACTCGGCATGGAAAAAGATCAGGCCAAAGGTGCAATCGCCATTCAAGGAAACAACTTATTTTTGGATGTAACAAAAGGTATTCAGTATCTTTCTGAAATCCATGAGTTAGTCATTGAAGGATTTAATGAAGTGATGAAAAGTGGTCCAGTTGCATCAGAACCATGTCAGGGAATGCTCATCAAACTTGTTGATGCAAAATTACACGAAGATGCAATTCATCGTGGCCCAGCACAAGTTATTCCTGCAGTACGTAATGCTATTTATGGATCTATCACCATTTCTGATCCAGTCTTACTTGAACCAATGCAAAAAGTGTTCATTAGTACTCCACAAGATTTAATGGGTGATGCTTCCAGGGAACTTAATCAACGACGAGCAACGGTTCGAGATATGACCACGGAAAAAGACATGGTTAACATTGATGCAAAAGCTCCTGTTGCTGAAATGTTTGGTTTTGCTTCAGCTATTCGCTCCGCTACTGGTGGCCGAGTCTTATGGAACACGGAAAACATTGGGTTTGAAAAACTTCCACGAAATCTACAAAATGATATTGTCACCCAGATTCGAGAACGGAAGGGATTAAAACCAGAACCATTCCCAGCACAGTATTATTCAGACTAAAAAAAACAATCCGAGACAAGATTGTTTTTTCTTTTTTATTTTCTTAATTTAAATCTCTTTTTTAATAAAAATAAAAAATTAAAAAGATTTATATGTGTTTTACTGATTATCAGCCAGTAAGGAGGATGCACGATGGATAAAGGAAAGATTCCAATTAATAAAAAATATGCGTTCGAATACCGGTATCATGACCGTGATAATTCTTTTAAATATTTCAACCGGAAATTTGAAGTCTATCTTTATGAGAAAAAACCATTGAAAGCAAATTATTTGATGCACATGGACAACCATGATCAAAAACAAATGTCACCAAGTGTGTATAAAGCAACACATGGACATAAAAAATTTGATTTTGGAGTCACTACGTTAAACTGGAATGATATCAAAAACACATTTCTTGACTACGTCGTTGAAGAAATCGGCAAAGAACATAAAGATGAAGCAAAAAAAGCATTGAATAATCTTTCATCACCAAAATTATAAAAAAAAGAAACCATAAAAAAATATGGTTTCCAACCTTATTTTTTAATATTCAGTGGTCAACTTATATTTACCATGCACCGGCTCATAAATCTGACCATTCCGTTTCAACCGATCAAGAGATTCTTCAACCTTTTTTGATTCCAATCCATGCGCTTCAGCTTCAATCACAATATCATTTCTAGCAGCATTACCATCTTCAGACTCACCACAAATCTGTTTCACAATATCAAGAATTGAACGCATCCGTTCATGCTGCGAATGACTGATACCCGTTGCAATAATATCAATATCAAAATTACCTGTTTCCCGATCCATACCCACACGACGTAAATACTCATCAATAATTGAAATCCCACGTTTCGCATCACTCACCGTCACTGTTTCACTCAATCGAACACGAGCACTAGCTTCAGCCAAACGAACAAATGCTTCCAACTGACGAGGAGTAAACGGTACAGAATCCTTGGATTGATTCCTCAAATTAACATAATAATCATTAATAATCTGCATGGCTTCATCCTGCATCACAGGATAAATATTTCTTTTGGCATACGCAACATACTTGCGTAAAAACACAGGATCAAACGTAGGAATAACCGGTTTAATCAACCGTTCCTGTTCATCACGAGAAAACACACTTTTTTTCGATTTTAAAATATTTTCATTGACTTCCCCAGCTTTATGCGTATTCAAAATATGTGTTGCTAAATTAGTATCTTGATCAGTATTCGGTTTATCCTGAATAGAAAAAATCAAATCAAAACGAGAAAGAAGCGCTGGTGGCATATTGATCTGTTCATGAATCGGAATGAAATCATCAAAACGACCAAGCTTTGGATTAGCTGCAGCAAGCACTGCACACCGAGACTTTAATGTGGCATTAATCCCAGCTTTAGCAACAGAAATCTCTTGCTGTTCCATCGCCTGATGAAGACTACTTCGGTCTTGAGCATCCATCTTATCAATCTCATCAATACAAGCAATACCCATATCCGCAAGCACAAGTGCTCCAGCCTCAAGCGTCCACTGCCCTTCACCAAACTCATCACGAACCGCAGCAGCCGTAAGCCCCGCAGCAGAAGACGCCTTACCCGATGCATAAATACTTCGAGGTGCAAGCTTAGACATATAATTAAGCATTTGAGACTTAGCAGTACCTGGATCCCCAACAAACAAACAATGAATATCACCACGAATATACGATCCATCCGGCATACTCTTACTCATCCCCCCAAACAATTGTAACACCAACGAATCCTTTTCCACATTCATCCCATAAATTGTAGGAGCCATACTCTCCTGCATCTTCGTATAAATCTCAGGATCCTTACTCACCCGCATAATCTCCTCTTCATCCTCCTCACTAATATCCACCTCTTCAAACGCCATCTGCTGATTCTCAACACTAGTAGCCTCAATCACCTTATCAAAACTGGTTAACTTAAACGTACCACGACGACGCTGCATGGAATGTAAAATACCATTCACAATCACCCGATCACCTGGAGCTATCTCACCTACTAAATCATCCTCTAAAAACGCACTAATCCGCTCAGGCTGCGCACCACCACGAAGTCCTTCAGGATTCTCCTGAATCTCAATCTTTTGCGAATCAACAAACGTTGAAAGACTCGTCGACAACTTAAACGCAGAAACCCGGCCACAACCACCCTGATCCTCATAACACTCCGCTGGTTCCTTTAAAATATCTTCATCCTGACTCACCTTAATCACCGCACCACACTTCTGACACAAAAACGAAGCAACCTGCAACTTCGGCCGCACCTCCGTACGCTTCTTCACCAACCCCTCAACTGCCTTTAACTTCCCCAAATGAAGAGAACGAATATGCCGAATAATCAACTTTTGCATATCAGGAAGATTAGTCACCCGAAAATGAAGATGCACATGACCCTCCGTTGCAACATCAATATTTTTCAATGCATGCTCCGCATTAAAAATCGCCTTATACGGCTGCTCAATCAACAACTCAGCAAGACCCGGATCAGCCCGATCAATATCCCAATAATCAACAAACAAACTCCGACGCTCAGGATACATCAACGCAACTGTTTCAATCTCAGATTTATACTCTTCCTCGAAAAACCGTTGCCACGAAGCAACAGTACTTTCATCCTTCAATAACTGTGGCATATTCTCACAATCCCCCAATACAAACTCAACGGTAAACCATACTATCCAACTTCACATCACCCACTTTTAACGGGTGTAAGAAACCGCAGAGTGGATGCACGTTGCTCCATATGATTACCCCAGTATCTTCTCAACCCCGTGAACCCTTCGAGCATTGGCAGTTTACGGTAAGGCTGCTCACTTCCGTGCCTGACCCAATACCCGCAACAAAGATGAGCATATGACTCTCCAGCCATACAACATCATCACCTCCAATCCCAAAGGACAAGGTCTCATCGTCGACACCAGGATCATACAGTGCCCGTTACACCGCCTCATTGTGTCAACTCTGGCATAAAGACGATTTCCAGTAACAGGGAACGCCTATCTCCCCAGTTTATCCTACACCTTTCGCCAAGGATAACGCAAAGCAATGTATAATACGATTAAAGTGATCTGCGAATGATCGTAAGCAAATTTCTAAAGAACTGGAAAAACACTAAAGCAAGCGAAATCGCCAAAAAGGCAACATCCCGCGCGATAACCAACCACGCCTGAGACAATGCATCACCACCAACTTTCGCGATTTTTCCAGCATAATAGGAATCAAGAATCAGTAAATACAATGAAACAGCAACGATAAAAAACAAGACGATGTTAATGTAAAACGACCATCGATACCATGTTTTTCTGCTTATTCTTCTAAAAGATTGCTCATCCATAATCAACAACCAACTCCAGTCTAATACCCCTACATACAAACGACATTATTTGAACATTATGCTTACCAGCACAACTATTCCAGCATATTCATAATTCAAAGGAAATCAGTAAGCTTCGTCTTTTTCACCTTATCACTCATAAACAACGAATCAATATTCTTCTCAACCAAATTAATACGTTGGTGCGCATACGACGGAATATGATACCGATCAGCAACTTCTTTTGAAATCTCCAAATACTTCTTCACCGATTTCTCATGCACGGTTAAACTCAATTTTCCACCACACTTCCGACATTTCCCATTCAACGGAATACGCCGATACGTAATATTACACGAAGGACAACGCACTGATTGCTTACTAAACGCTTTCAAATTACCCAAAATATCAGGTAGAAAATGCCGCTCGATCACTTTGTAAGCAACATCAGCTTCATCCACTGCCCGGATTTTTGCAGCTAAATTCAACTGCGCATTCATCTTATCCATCATAGTATTCAACGTTTTATATCGAGAAACCACTGGACCAGAAGAGATATCACCTGTATCATGTGTAAACCCAAATTGTTCATATTGCAAAGGTGTTTTCAATCTATTCGCCACCACATCCATCTTATCCTCCCAATTCTTTGGATGCTCATGCCGAGTCGTTGCTTCATAAAAATCAAGAGGATATCTAGATAAACAATCAACATTATGCGCTTCTTTATCAACTTCAGATGGATCAAGACGCGTGGTAAGAATCAATGGTAAATCCATCTTTCCACCACGTTTATCAGGAATATATTCATGTGAAAAATTAAGTAACGCATCCATGAGAAGCATGAGGCCATCTTCATC
>JAGXLH010000076.1 GCA_018334795.1 Thermoplasmatota archaeon | reverse complement strand
ACAGAAAAATAATTATGCAAATAAAATCAATGCAAACCCCAATGAAATGCGATGATGCCATCAAATGCATATTCAATCTTAACAAACTCGATTTAAGAGTCTATAAGAAACTCAAGGACATCGGACCTGCCCGAGCTAATGAACTTGCAAAACAATTAAATCGAGAACGAAGTACTGTGTACCGATCATTACAAAAACTATCAAAATGTGGTATTTGTAAAAAAATAACCAAGACTCTTAGACAGGGTGGGTACTATCATTTATACCAATGCGATTCTATTGAAAGTATTCAAAAACAAGCAAAAGAATGTCTAGATTCCTGGTATGTGGATGTCAAAGAAACCTTAGATTCCCTCAATAAATAACACTTATTATGATTATTCTCAAATTATAAAAAAAATACGAAATGATTACAAACTACTAATGGGCAGTCTATTTATAAATTTTAAATCTAATAAACTTTTTTATACGGCCAAATCCGTTAAATAAATAGAATGTTTTAAATACTGTCTTAAGGATGCATTTTTTAAAAACTAGGAGAGATGGAAAATGAAAATAAATAATCCATACGATTTAGTAGGAAAGGAAGTATACGATTCTAATGGTAACACCATTGGTCGTGTAGACAAATACTGGAAGAGTTGGAATGATGAATATCCAGGTTATTTCTTTGGAATTCGTCCAAATGAAAACACCAAAGACACCTGGTTCCGAGGAACACACAAATTAGTCCCGATTTATAGCGACTACGTAAAAGATTTTGGCGATCACATTACCTTAAATAAAACCACTGAACAACTCGGTCGCTTTTGGAACAAAGCCGTTCCATGTGGATCTACAACTTGCCCAACTGATCAACTCGTTGACAAACCAATCTATGACAAAAACCACTCCCGTGTTGGAACATTTTTCGCATGGGTAGAAAGCGATGGAACATACAAAAACTATGGTTGCATGGTTGATCCGTTCTTTACTGATTCTTGGAATATACCAACTAATACCATGATGCCAATGCCAACCAATTACATCTTTGATGTCAAAGATACTATCACATTAGATAAAACACTCAACGAGCTCAAAGACTACTGGAAACACAACTACAATTTCAATTTCAAATAAAACAATAAAAGATATTATAGAATTCTCCTCAAAATGAGGAGTATTTTATTTTTTCTTATTTTTTTAAACCAATATCTTACCAAATATAATGATCATATTTATTACTGGTTTTTTGTTGAGATTGTTGAAAACCTTTTTCAGTTATATTAACGATTTTTTTAAAACGATCGCCATGTAAATTCATTAAGATTTGTTCCAATGTAATATGCAAGGACTCATTCATCGAAGAAATTATGAGCAAATACCGAACCAGCCACGTAGCTAGTTTTTTTGCAAAGGATAAAGAATTTCGTTTTGCAATATTTTGAAAGATGCCCGTGTTGAGTAATTCCTCGGTTGCTTTTTTTACCGAAATATCTTTTGACTCAGTCATATAAATGCCTCAATGCCTCTTTAACAAGTTACATGTGAACTTGTTATTATTTATATATTTGCATAAAAATATGTGGTGGTAAAAAAAACAAATAAAAAAAAGAAGAAAAGAAAAAAAGATTATAGATCGTGTGAAATCATGTATTCACCCGGATCTCCTTCTTTAAATTCAAAATTCTTCTCACGGCACAGTTTAATCATGGGAATATTATCCTTTAACACTGGACCGTAAATTTGATCAAATCCTTTCTCCCGTGCGATTTCAAGGGTATAATCAATGAACTCAGCACCAAGTCCAAGTCGCTGCCATTTATCACTGACCACCAATGCAAACTCCGCCTTATCATTACTACCAGGATCAGCGATGATACGAGTAACACCAAGGAATCGTCGTTTCCCATCTTTTTTGCTTTCAGCGACAATACCAATTTCCCGGTCATAATCAATGTTGCAATAACGAGTTCGCATTTTATGCGGTGTTTCTTTAATCACTCTGAAAAACCGGTAACGTACAGTCTCTTCAGAAAAACTCTCAAACATCTCCTGCCATAATGGTTCATCTTCAGGTTTGATCGGTCGCAGAGTTACTTCAGTTCCATCTTTCAACGTTACCTTTTTAATGTAATGACTTGGGTATTTGCTAATGATCATGTGTGGTTTTTCATCAGGATTTTTATCAATCATTACTCGAGCATCAACTGCAACGAGATTG
The DNA here is from genome assembly GCA_018334795.1 of Thermoplasmatota archaeon. GTDB lineage: Archaea > Thermoplasmatota > E2 > DHVEG-1 > DHVEG-1 > EX4572-165. The sequence continues at coordinate 5,189 of JAGXLH010000076.1, read as the reverse complement.
TCATCTTGTGGAATCAATGGATTGATATCTAATTCACTGATTTCCGGATGATCTTCGATGAGTTGAGAGAAATTTATCATGGTTTCCTCAACTGCTTTCATATTTGCTGGAGGGATATTACGATATCCTTTGAGTAACCGATATGCTTTAGTTTTTTCTATTATTCGTTGTGCCAACACTTGATTCAACGGTGGAAATCCAATTGCTCTATCCTTAAACAACTCAGTAAAAATCCCGCCAAGACCAAATAAGATAATTGAACCAAACACCGGGTCCTTTTTTGATCCAAGAATGAATTCAGAACCCGTGTTTTTCACCATTTTTTGCATGGTGACTCCTTCAATCTTTGCTTTTGGAACGTTTTTCTTCACCGTTTTCATCATGGTATCAAATGCATCTCGAACGCTTTCTTCGCAATCAAGATCAAGCGCAACGCCTCCAGCATCACTTTTATGAGTAATTTGTGGTGAATGAATCTTCATCACCACAGGATATCCAATTTTTTCAGAAAGATTGACTGCTTCATCCGCATTTTTCGCTAATCGTGGTCGAGTTGATTTAATACCATAGAGTTCAAGGATTTCTTTTGCTTCGTTTTCATAAAGTGTAGTCCTGTCTTCATCTAATGCCTTTTGAATAATATCTTTGATTTTATCCTTGCTTTTTATAGTAGTTTCAACGGTTCGTTCCTCAGGGGTTTCATAAAGTAATTCAAGGTTTCTTGCATAATGATACAAATGCATATATGATTCCACTGCTTCTTCAGGTGTTGGATAGGTTGGTACATTATTTCGATTCAGCATTTGCCGAGCATATTGTACGCTTTCTTCTCCTACAAAAGAGGTAAGAATTGGTTTCGTTGATTTCTTGGAGATATCAATGATGTTTTCAGCGAGTTTCTTTGGATTAGCCATGACCTGGGGAACAGAGATCACAACGATTCCATCAATATTTTTATCCTTTAATGCTACTTCAATGGTTTTTCGATATGCTTCCTCATCACTATCTCCAATAATATCCATTGGATTTCCTTTACTCCAATGGGTGGGAAGGAATTTATTTAGTTCTTCAAGTGTTTCTTCTGATAATTCGGCTAGTTTGCCACCGTTTTCAACAATGGCATCTGTCGCAAGAACGCCGGGTCCACCAGCGTTGGTGATAATCGCAAGATTTTTACCTGTAGGTCGAGGTTGCTTTGCTAGAATTGATGAACAATTGAATAATTCTCCGATTTTCTTCACTCGAACGCAGCCTGCTCGTTTAAATGCTGCATCATAAATGTAGTCTTCCCCGGCCATTGCACCGGTATGTGAAGACGCTGCTTTTGCTCCTTCTTTGAATCGACCAGATTTGATGACAATGATTGGTTTCACTCGAGCAAAACTTCGTGCTGCACTCATAAATTTTCGGGCATGAGTAATATTTTCAACATAGAGAACAATACTTCGAGTGTGGATATCTCTTCCAAAGTAATCGATAAGATCGCCGAAATCAACATCAAGCATGGATCCAACTGAGACAAATGAACTAAATCCGACTTTTGCTGATGCTGCCCAATCAAGGATTGACCCACAAATAGCACCACTTTGAGAAAACAGTGCGATGTTTCCTTTTTCAGGCATAGCTCCGGCAAATGTTGAATTCATCCCTAAATAGGGCATGATGATTCCAACACAATTTGGTCCAACAATGCGAAGTCCATATTTTTGTCGAATGCTTTCTAGTTTTTTCTCTAGTTTCTTTCCTTCTTTGCCGATTTCTTTGAATCCTGCGGATATAATTAGAATTCCTTTAATTCCTTTTTTTCCACATTCTTCAACGACATCAAGCACGACCTTTGATGGAGTAACGATAACAGCAAGATCTGGTGTTTTTGGAAGTTCTTTTACGTTCTTATAGGATTCAACACCTTGAATACTTTCATATTTTGGATTCACTGGATACACAACACCATCATATTCAGATCCGATAAGGTTTCGGAATATGCGGTATCCTGCTGATCCGATGCGATTACTTGCTCCAATCACAGTTATGCTTTTTGGTTTGAATATTTTATCAAGATTTTCGATTCCCGTTCGACCGCCTCCCGTTTTTTATGAATTGCGGTTGAGGCGCAATATATAGGTCTTATTTATAAAAGTATCGACAATCGCAAAGGTTTTTAAGAAAAATTCCAATATGGTTTTAGCACTTTTTGTAAATTTGAAATACGGGTATCGACGATATCTAAATTTTTTGCATGATTTGGGTCTTTTTCTACTCTACATTTTTCATGATGAAGCAGTCCATGGAATACATTTTCATATGCTGAAATACAAGCGTCACTATTATACCCGCCGCCAAGAAGCACAAGTAGTTTTTGGGAATATCGTTCAGAGAGACTATGAATTGCTTTTGCGAGTCGATAATAGGTTTGAACGCTTACGTCTAAATCCGCAAGGGGATCTGCATGATGGGCATCTACTCCTGCTTGATAAATAATTATTTCAGGAGTGAACTGATGAGTTAATGATGGGATAATGCGGTCGAATGCGGTAATATATGCATCGCTACCGGTGTGAGGAGGTAATGGGAGATTAATAGTATATCCTTCGCCTTTTCCTGCACCAATTTTTTTAAGACTTCCGGTTCCAGGATAGAGTGTTTCCCCATCTTGATGAAATGAAATGTCAAGCACTGTTGAATCATTATAGTAAATATCCATGGTTCCGTTTCCATGGTGAACATCAAGATCAATAACCATGAATTTTTTCAGTTGATAATACGTTCTTAGATATTCAATTACGACTGAAATATCATTGAAAAAACAAAAGCCTGATGAATGATTTTTACTTGCATGATGAAAACCACCCAAAGGATTAACCATAATTGAATAATTTTCAAAAAGTTTAGAACCACATACAAGAGTTCCACCGGTTGCTCGGCGGGCATACTTATAAATTCCTTTTGGTGCAGGAGTATCAAAAGTTAACATTCCTCCAGTTTTACTTAATCGTTCGATTTTTTCGACATAGTCTTTCCCATGTGATCGAAGTAGATCCTCTTTTTCCGCAAGTGTTGGAGTAAACTCAGTAAAGGATGAGATCATTGATGTTCTTTTGAGCATCTCCATTGTTTTCTTTGGTTTATTTCCAATAAGTGGATGATTTGTACCAAGGTCGTATTTATCATAATCTGGATGGTAAACGATGCCGTTCATTGGATTGATTAAAGAGAAGATGTTTTTTAAAATCTTGCTTTGATTTAAGGAGCAATATCCAATATTTGGTAAATGTATATCCTAAAATCTAAAAGGCAATTAGGTTAGTTTTGAAAAATTAAAAGATGATCACTATGCAGTGTCTCTTTGTTTTAGATCTTCACGGTCATATTAAAGAATACAAACGATATTATGAGTACAGTAATGAATACAAACCTAATGCTATTCTTTTCGGTGGAGATTTATTACCAATGATTCCAAAAATGAGTAATTGATAACAATGAAATAAGGAAGATAATTACATGAAAAATAAAAAATATTTAGGTTGGATTATTGCTGGAAGCATTTTAATGATGGTGGTAATCTTAACATATGTATTTATTGGATTTTCATATGAATATTCAGATACAATATCTGTGGAAAAACTTGAATCTAAACCTGAAAAATTTGTGAATATGACCAATGATGAATTAGATAATCTGTCTTATTTAAAGAAAGCATATCTTAAAAATAAAACTCTTGAAGTGCCATATAATGAAAAAGATCAAATCACGGAAATAAGAAATTTTTTCATGGATAGAGGAACATTTAATATTAAAATCAATGATTCATACTACGAAGTTAGTTTCACTTCATCATAAGTATTATTTAAAAAGCCATGAATCGCAAATACGATGTTTACCATCTGAAAACCATATTTTTGTACGTTTTTCAAATAAACTTTAAATAATATATGTTATTTACATTTAACATAAAATAGAAAATAGGTTAATTACATATGCCAAAAATTAAAGATATTCTGATAGAAAGCAACCCCTGGTGGAAAGATGAATTCACATTTGATTATCAACAAAGACAGGTATTCACGGAGATTAAAAAATATTTACCAATGCCCCAAATAATCGCTTTAACTGGATTAAGACGTGTTGGAAAAACCACATTAATGTATAAGATCCTTGATGAACATCTAAAAAATGGATTTAACAAAAACAAGATCCTTTATTTTTCATTCGACGAATTCAAAGACGCTGAAATAAGAGATATTCTCTCAGAATTTGAACAACTCATGCATCAAAACATTAGCCAAACATCTTACCTTGTGTTATTCGATGAAATTCAAAAATTAAAAAACTGGGATGAACAACTTAAAAGAATCTATGATACCTATCAAAAAAACCTAAAAATAATTATCTCTGGTTCAGAATCATTATTCATTAAACAAAAATCAAAAGCAACACTTGCAGGAAGACTCTTCGAATTTACCATTAACCCGTTATCATTCAAAGAATATCTTGATTTCAAAAAGATAAGAATAACAAATATAGATGTATATAAAAAGGAACTTCTGATCTTATTACAAGAATATATAAAAACTCAAGGATTCCCCGAACTTGTCGGCATCACCGACAAAGATATCATAAAAAAATATATCAAAGAAAGCATCATCGAAAAAATCATTTATCGAGATCTCACCCGACTGTTAAACATTAATAATATTCCACTCTTAGAATCAATCCTTACCATTATTATGGATGAACCTGGACAGATCATTGAATTATCAAAACTATCTCGCGATCTAGATATCACTAGACAAACACTTTCCAATTACATGAGATATCTTGAGGAATCATTTCTTATTCGTAAACTCTATAATTATTCTAACAGTAAACGGAAAGTGGAACGAAAACTTAAAAAATATTACCCAACCATCCTTTCACCGACACTCTTGTTTAAAACGGATTCATTATCACAATCAAAAGTATTTGAAAGCATGCTTGTCAATCAGCTAAACGCGGAATATTTCTATCGAGATCCTTACAAAAACGAAGTAGATATCATCCAATTAAATGAACCATTAAAACCTATCGAGATTAAATACGGTAAGATCGAAACAGATGGTCTCCTAAAGTTTATGGGTAAAAAGAGTATCAAACAGGGGATTGTACTGACAAATACAATAGAAGACACAAAAGAAGTTAACAACAAGATC
>JAGXLH010000075.1 GCA_018334795.1 Thermoplasmatota archaeon | reverse complement strand
TCATGAGATACAATCTCTTTTTGCATGTGATTTATCCAACATGCAAAACAGTGCATATCGTTAAAAAGATGTGCACTGTTTAAAATTCACAACAAAAAATCATACTTTATATACAATAAAAAAAATATAGATAAAATCTAAAAAAAAATCACGGGCTTGTGGGGATTCGAACCCCAGGCCAATCGGTTAAGAGCCGATTGCTCTGCCTAGCTGAGCTACAAGCCCAAAAAAAATGAGAAAAGCATCCCTAGAATTAAGAAACCTCATTTAATCCTTTTCATTCAAAATCTTTTCAACAACCTTCTCATCAACCTGAGAGAGAAAATCTGCACTAATAGATTCCGTTACACAGACATGACTACTCGCCTGATATATCTCAACACCCTCATTTCTAGCTTTTACACCATCAACTCGAAGTACCAACGGATGATCACTACGTACGCTTCCCGCCTCAACAGCTTTTTCAATGGTTGTACTTAAATGCACCTTTTTCCGATCAATTGGATTGATACCATTTTCAAGCACAATATCAGCTTCTTCTTCAGTTACCGGATAAAAATATTCATCTGCTTCAGCAAGTGGTAAATCATCTAAATTCACATCAATAGAATGACCATACTTTGCACGAATCATACCACCATCAATCTGATATCTACTCCGCATATCTGTTGCCACTAATGCTTGTATGTGATGTAATCGTAACCAATTAAAACCAGATCTGCCCGTTCCAATCGCCCGAATCAATTGAGAGATTTCAACCCAACCATGCCCATCCATATTTAATTGAAGTTTATCCGGGAAATGACGTAATGCACCAGCGATAATACGACTCAACGAATTCAATTCCCGGTCATTCATCAAGAATTTTCCTTTTTCTCCACAAACTGGACAGGTTTCTCCACGATAATAACCATGCTCTTCACATTCAAATAACATGTTGCTCAATTCCAAGTAATTACAATACATAGTATAAATTTTTGTACTATCATTTGATATAGAGTACTTGGTGACCTTTTGGAACAAGAAGAAATGAAAAGAATATCTGCGGAAAAAGCCGTTGATTTGATAGAAGATAACATGATTGTTGGCCTTGGAACTGGATCCACCGTAAAATACGCATTAAAAAAAATTGGTACCCGCATATCAGAAGGATTGCAAATCAAAGGAATACCCACATCAAACGAAACGAAAAAACTTGCCTTAAAATACAATATTCCACTTACCAATCTAGCTGAACATCCTGAAATCGATCTCACCATTGATGGTGCTGACGAAATAAACTCAGATCTTAATTTAATCAAGGGAGGCGGAGGAGCACTGACAAGAGAAAAAATCATTGCATTTCATTCAAAAAAACTGGTTATCGTTGCAGATGATTCAAAAGTAGTGAAATCATTAGGTATTGATTTTGCACTCCCTGTCGAAGTTGTTAAATTCGGATGGGAAACCACCAAAAAAACACTTGAAACCTTTGAATGCATTTGCACACTACGAAAAATATTCGAAGACCCTTTTATAACAGATAATGGTAACTATATCATCGACTGTGAATTCGACCGTATTACTAATCCAGAAGACTTGGAACAGAAACTAAACATGATACCTGGAGTAGTAGAAAATGGCCTGTTTATCGGGCTTGCCCATAAAGCTATCGTTGGTGGCAGCCAAGGAATAATGACCCTTGAAAAAGAACAACTGGCGACATGACCAGCAACAAATATAAAATACACAAAAAACTAGCATTTACCTTTAAAAATAAATCCGTACAACGCAGAGGATTACACATAGCCGGGGGTATCTTTATTGGATATTACTTTCTTCCTCCCTTTTTACCATATGATATTCCAAGAACAATTATCCTTTATGCCATCATTCCATTGGTTATAAGTATTGAATTATATCGATGGAATGTTCGTGAACACCGGCTACGTCATCTGCTCAGAGATTATGAAAAATCACGACCTGCTAGCTTCAGTTATTTTGCTGTAGGATCCATCATTCTCCTCCTTTATTTTCCACAATACATTAGTATTCCCTGTATCCTATCCGCTGCAATCTGTGATCCCATTATTGGAATAACTAAACAAAAAAACAAACAGTTCATTGGATATCTTACTGGTTTTTTACTAAGCAGCATTCTTTTTATCCTTGCTTGGAACTCAACAACACCCTCCATAGGCCTAACAGCGGCAATGATAGGAGCAAGTACGAGCATGATTTCAGAATACAAATCTTCTTTTTACATTGATGATGACTTCTTAATGCAAATACTTCCAGCAATCGTACTTTTCATATTTGCCTATGTACTCAAAACATGTTCTCTACCATTACCCGCTCAACTCATCTCCTCACTTTTATAAGTGGAAGTAATCTTTTTTACAATCTTTAAATCGAAAAATACAGGTAACAATAATGCTGCACCGATACAAGAAAACGCAGTCATCAAAATAATAACAATTGCAAATTCTCGTAATGCAGGAATGCTAATAAAAAGAATAGAAGAAATCCCTGCTATGGTAGTCAACGCTGCTTCAACTAAAGATAGACCGGTTCGTTCAATTGCTGTTTTGATAGCATCCTGTTTTTCCAATCCATTATCCATCTCTTCATGCACACGATGCATAATATGCACCCCGTAATCAATACCAATGCCTATCATAATCGATGCAATAGAAATCGTAATTACATTAAACGGAATGTTAAATGCAACAAGAAATCCTGGTTCCCACATCAACACAAATGCAACCGGAATCATAGTTAAGAAACCATAAACTGAAGAATTAAAAATCAAAATCAATGCAGAAAGTACAAGTAAAATCGCAATAATCATAGATCGTGTTTGCTCATCAGTAAGCTTTCGATTAATGGCAACATTAATCGCATCCTGACCAGTGAGAGCCGAAACCTTTCCATTACGAGGAATCGTCGTTTCAGAAGCAATCCTATTCACCGTTGAAACTCGGTTCTCAATCTCCTGCATTCCAAGACCCGTTGGAATATACACCACAATCAACGTTTTTGAAAAATCCTCATCAACCAATCCTTCCTGAGCAATTCGATCAAAAATAATTTCATCGACACCTGCAGATTCACTCAAGGCATTAATAATATCATTTCGTCTTAAGATATCATTTGCTTCCTTAACTCCATCCATAAGCGAATACAATTCAATGCCTTCATCCCGCATCTGCTCCTCCATTTGATAAATCGCATCAATCACATCAGGATACGTAAGACCCTGCGGTTCAGTTTCAATCATTAACGCATTATAATTTGCTCCACCAAAATTTTCAGAGTATTCAACCAATTTCACTAACTCAGGAATATCCTGCGGAGCCATATCAAAATAATTCGTATCCGTTTCCGTCTGAGGAAGAACTAACAATGACATAAATGCAAAAAAAACTGCAATGATAATGATTCGGAACTTATTTGATAAAATGAACGTAGAAAGTTTACCCCAATTAGGAAGGTGCCCATCTTTTTTGAATCGTAATAAAATCGAAAGCGAAGGAGTTAACAATATCGTTGAAATGAACACAAATAAAATACCAATCGCGCAACCAAATCCAAAAAGCACAATCGGTGTCATACTTGAAATCATTAAAGATGCGAAACCAATAATCGTTGTAACTGTAGAAAGAAAGATTGCTTTACCCGTTGATGAAAGAATAAACGCAGTCTTTTCAACCATATCCTCATGTTTCTCTTCAGCAAAACGATTCATCATATGAACTGAATAATCCACCCCCAATCCTAATAATAGTGCAATAATTGAAACAGATAGAATAGTTAACTCAGGCTGGATTGCCCCAAGCACACCAAACGTTAATGCAATGGAATACGCAGTTGGAAACAACGCGATAATAATTCCTTTAACCGTTCGATGAAACACAAAAAGAACTAAGGATACAGCAATAATAGCAATAACAAAAATTAGTTGAAAATACTCCATCGTCGTAGTTTGAATCGCATTTTGCATCGCGATTGTTCCAGTTACGGTCATTTCAGAATAAAACGTTCCACGATGATTAATTGCTTTTTCAACATTTGATTGAATCGAGTTGTAATCCGCATCCTCAGCAAGCTGTAATAAAATAACCGCAGTATCATATGTATTTGTGAACAATGTTCCTTTGATCTGTTGAATTGTCAATCGTGACATGTACTGAGAGATAAGATTAGGATCATCAGGAATCTCAAAGATTCCTTCACCACCAAGACCACCAGGTGCTGGAGATTTCGCATTTTCTATTTTGATATATTGAGCTAGACTTCGAGCTGAATAAATACCATCATGTTTCCCTTTGTCATTTTCATATTTATTAACCAGGGGACTGGAAGCCACTCTATCCATTTCCTTTAAGACTTCAGGATCTCTTATATCATCGGCTTCAATGTAAATGATAATCGTAGTACCAATCTGAAATTCTTCATCCATTCGATTCCATAGTTGAACTGTTGGATCATCCGCGGGTAAAAATGAAGCTAGATTAGACTCAATGTAAATATTTGTTGCTTGATACGCTATGAGAATAGTAATGATAGTATATACTAAGATGACCGCTCGTGGTCGTTCTACAAGTATTTTGGCCAACGGTTTAGTATTCATAGTAACTATTCTCTATCAATGATGTTAATTTTGACGATGCTTGCGTTTTTTGAAGCTGCTGTTTTAATGGAAAGAGAAGCAAGATCATTCAACTTTTTTTCAAGATCTGAAGCATACCGTTTGAGTAGTTTTACGACAGGTAAGGGAAAGTAAGTGTATGGATTCTTTCCGATGTTATCATTCTTTTGTTTTTTTCTGAAAATCAGTTTTTTCTCATGCATTTTCACAAGTGTTTCTCGAACAGTACTAGGGTGAAGCCGTGTTCCTTTGATAATATCCTCAGTTTTTGCTCCATTTTTTCGAATTAAGTACAAATAAATCCGAGATTGAGCTCGTGATTTTAAAATATCTTGAACTAATGATTCAAGAGCTTTTGTTGAGTGCATCCGTTCTTTCCCCATACAATCAAACACCATTATTATAATACAGTTTCAATAATATCGTTGATTTAGATCTTTAAATACCTTTCTATTTAGTCGGGTGCAACACGACAAAACATTTCATCGGAATTAAGACGATAATATATTTCAAAAAAACGAAAAAGGTTTTTAACTTATAGTTTGGAAAGTCCCCTTCCGAAAGGGAGAGGATGAAAGCATGATACGATACGGCATCCAAATACTCATTATCAGAATGGTTACATCTTTTCTTTGTGTTTTTTATTTTGTACTACTTGGTAAAAAGCACCATGATATAACTTAAGTTATCAACGATAAAGTAAAAAAATGAAATAAGTTAAAAAATTTAAATGGAAAAACTCTATATCCATCAATGGACAACTCAATGAAAACATACATCAGTCTTTCATTAAAACTTACCATCATTGTAGTTGCAGTATCTGCAGCAGTTATTTTTTCATTAACTTATTATAATATTCAAGAACAATCGATATCCTTTGAAAATATATATGTAGATAAAGCAAAAGATGTATCAGCAGTCTTAGATGTTTTATGGTCTGAAACAGATTCAAATAATTCAATCCCAAATGCAATTAGCAAAATTAAACAACAAAATAATGATACCATACAGTATATTCATGTTTTTATAAAAGATCAGGAGAATCTTACCCTTTATCACTCAACCAATGCATCAGATTACACCAACCAACATGATAAATACGTATTACTAAGCATCAACCAGTCGAAAATAGTAAAGATCATGCCATCCTCTGAACGAGATGAAATAACAGTTATCTCACCTATGAACCATTCAGCAAACTTCTCAGGGGCCTATGAATTGTTCTTTTCTACAGATGATGCATATCATACACTTCAGCAACGATCGGTAAATCTGTTACTCATCTCAGTTGTCAGCTTATTTGTATTAATTTTTAGTTTTCTTTTCCTGTTAAGAAAAACCATTGTAACACCAATCATTCAATTTAGAGATACCGCAAAGATTTTTGGAAAAGGAAAACTAGGAACAAGAATCAAACTTTCCTCAAAAGACGAACTTGGAGAACTAGCTGATGCATTCAATACCATGGCTGAAGATTTGCAAAAATCAAGAGAGAAACTGGAAGAATATAACAAAATTTTGGAACGTTTAATCGATAGGAAAGATGAATTCATCGGTCAACTAGGTCACGATCTAAAAAATCCTTTACAACCCTTAATCGGGTTGTTACCTATTCTTGTAAAACAAGAAAAGGACCCGAAGATGAAAGAACACCTTCAAGTCATGAATGAAAATGCTCAATACATGAAAGACTTGATCTTTAAGACATTAAAACTTGCTAAACTAAGAACTGAAAAAATCGATTTTGACTTCAAACACATATCATTAAAAAAGCTCGTTGACCGAGTAATCACAACCCAAAAGCATTTTCTCGAAAAAAACAATATCAAAATCAAAGAAAACGTGAATGATTCTATACAGGTTTATGTTGATTCGCTTCGACTTGAAGAAGTTTTCAAAAATCTTATCACAAACGCAGTTAAATACACACCAGATAGTGGCGGTAAAATCACGATTTCAGCAGAGGAAAAAGAAAAATTTGTGCAAATAGCAATTGCTGATACAGGTATTGGAATGACCGAAGAGCAACTCTCTAAGATTTTTGATGAATTCTATCGAGCTGATTCTTCAACATATGGACAAGAATCAGCAGGGTTAGGTCTTTCAATAACTAAACGCATTATAGAAAAACACAACGGCCATATTTGGGCAGAAAGCAAAGGTCCAAAAAAAGGTAGCACATTTTATTTTACACTACCAAAAAAAGGTGAGACAAACTTATGAAAAAAATAATGATAGTGGATGATGAACCGGGTGTTTTATACACGGTAAAAACCGGTCTTGAAGCAATTGATGAATCCATAGAAGTAATCACAATGAAAAGTGGTCAGGAATGTTTAGATAATCTTGATAAAACAAATCCAGATCTAATCATCTTAGATCTCATGATGCCCGGGATGAGTGGATGGGTAACATATGATAATATACGGGACATTAAAAAGTGGGAAAAAACTCCAATCATTTTTCTTACCGCTCGCACAGATGACCTTGCAAAAAAAGCTGGTGATTTTCTAGCTGAAGATTACTTGGAAAAACCAGTTGATGTAATGGTGATAAAAGAAAAAATAGAAAGATTGCTTGGAAATAAAAATGATCAAGCGGATTAACATATTTATGGATTATAAACAAATCGTTTTTTAACTAAAACGACACCAAGTGCCACTGTTGAAACGAATATAACACTTGCTGGCATCCACCATGGCATATGTGATGATTCAACAACTATTTCATCTGAGTCTTCAACTACCTTATTACCAACCACCGCAAATACAGAGAGTCCTGGCGTATCTGCTT
>JAGXLH010000007.1 GCA_018334795.1 Thermoplasmatota archaeon | reverse complement strand
AGAATCAAATCACCCGGCTCAAGAGTCATAATCGTTGAAATATGTGAAACTAAGGTTTCTATATCCCAAATCAAATCTCTAGTATTACCCTGCTGACGTACCGTTGAATTCACAGACAATCTAAAATCAAGAGCATTAGGATCATCCACACCATTACAACTGATCACATCACTAATGGGTGCAAAGGTGTCAAATCCTTTTGCAATGCTCCATGGCCATCCATTCTTCTTAGCCTCAGCCTGGATGTCACGAGCCGTAATATCCAACCCAACAACATATCCACAAACTACAGTTAATGCATCTTTTTTCGAAATATTTTTTGCCTGTTTATCAATCACAATCCCTACTTCAACTTCATGATGTACACAGTGTGATTGTACGGGATACTGAATGGTATCACCAGAAAAAATGATTGAACTTGCAGGTTTTAAAAACAACACAGGTTTTGGCGGCGGAGTGGTTTTCATCTCTTCCGCATGTTTTTTATATGTTCGTGCTAAACAGATAATTTTTCCAACAGATAATGAAGTATTCTCTTTTTGAAAATGGTAATATTTCATCAACAACCATAATTTCGTTCACTAATTTAAACATCTTGGTCTTAATTTCTTCTTTTTTCAAATAACAAATTTCTTTAATCATTTGTTGTTACCCTGACTTGGGGAGCCTATGAAGTTTATTCCAAATGCCGCATTTGAAAGAGAAATGCTCAAAGAACTAAACCTATCTAGCATTGATGATCTTTTTACTGATATCCCATCCTCAGTACAAATCAAAAATCTAGATTTAGACGAAGGGTTATCACAACAAGAAACAGAAAAAAAACTCTTGAGACTAGCAAACAAAAATAAATCATGCCAAAACATGATTAGTTTTCTTGGAGGAGGCATCAAACCTCATTATATACCTGCTGCGGTCAAATCAATACAACATCGAAGTGAATTTTTCACAGCGTACACACCATATCAAAGCGAAGCTAGCCAAGGATTTCTTCAAGCCATGTTTGAATATCAAAGCATGATTGCTGAACTCACCGGCATGGATATTGCTAATTGTTCATTGTATGATGGAATAACAGCTATTGGTGAAGCAGCATTAATGGCAACTCGAATTACAAAAAAATCAATTTTTTTAATTCCTTCAAATTTATCCTGGGAAAAAAAATCTGTGCTAAACAACTATGCTAAAGGACCTAGTATCACCGTTAAAGAAATTGCTTTTAATGAAAAAACAGGTCAACTCGATGAGTCTTCTTTAGAGAAACTTCTTTCAGATAAGGTTTCTGGAGTGTATATTGAAAATCCTAACACCTTTGGTATTTTTGAATCACATATTGAACAACTCATCAAAAAAATTCATGAATATAACGCATTATCCGTGGTTGGAACCGATCCATTTTCTCTGGGTATTGTAAAATCACCTGGTGAATACGATGCAGATATCACTATCGGTGAAGGAAGAGGGCTTGGAAATCCAATGAACTTTGGAGGTTCGGGACTTGGTCTTTTTGCCTGTAAACAAAAATTCATCAGACAAATTCCAGGTAGATTAATTGGATTAACAAAAGATTCGAATGGAAATGATGCATTTTGTATGTCCTTGCAAACTCGTGAACAACATATTAGGAGAGGAAAAGCAACAAGTAATATTTGCACGAATGAAGGATTATGTGCACTTGGCACCGCAGCATATCTTTCTTGGCTAGGTGGCAATAATCTCCTAGAAATTAGTAAAATAAATTTTGAGCGTGGCCAATCATTATCTAAAGCTATATCTAAGGTAAATAGATTTTCCAAACCATTTACTGGCACTCATTTTAATGAATTTGTTATCAAAAGTCCAATTGATCCTGTTTCTTTAAATAACAAACTCATCACTCATGGAATTCAAGGTGGACTGCCTTTACAAAGATGGTTTCCAACTATGAAAAACATGATGTTGTTCGGCATTACAGAAATCTATGATGAAAAAGATATCAAACGATTCATTTCAGTGTTAGAAGAGGTGATTGCATGAGTTTACCTTCAGTACAGGAACCATTGTTAAACAAGATTTCTGGGACGGATCAGAAACAAGTTAAGATACCTAAAAAAATTCCAGAATCTTTACGACGAACAAAAGCAATTAACATCCCTAATCTTGATGAAACACAAATCATTCGGCATTTCCATCATCTCAGCCAAAGAAATTTCGGAATCGATACGGGAATATATCCTTTAGGATCATGTACTATGAAATATAATCCTAAAATTAATGAAGAAATCGCTTCCTGGCCTCAATTTTCTTGTCTTCATCCTCATCAACATGAATCTACCATTCAGGGAACACTTCAAATGATGTACGAATTAGAAAACATGCTTTCCGAACTCACTGGTATGGATGCATTCACATTGCAGCCAGCAGCTGGAGCTCATGGTGAATTTCTTGGTATGCTGCTTGCAAGAACATATCATCAAAATAATAATGATTCAAAACGAGTTGATGTCATCACTCCCGATACGTCTCATGGAACCAATCCAGCAAGTATTTCAATGGCTGGATTCAACGTAGTAGAGATCCCTTCAACAGAAGAAGGAACAGTTGATGTTTCACTACTTAAAAAAACCGTATCTGAAAGAACAGCTTGTTTTATGCTCACCAATCCAAACACACTAGGAATTTTTGAATCAGATATACTTGAAATCGCAGATATCGTACATGATGCCGGTGGATTACTGTATTACGATGGAGCAAATATGAACGCGATCATGGGCAAGGTAAGACCTGGAGATATGGGTTTTGATATCGTTCATTTAAATCTACATAAAACATTTTCATCACCCCATGGAGGTGGCGGCCCGGGAAGTGGGCCGATTGGTGTTTCAAAACGATTAATTCCATTCCTTCCAGTCCCCCGTATTCAAAAGAAAAAGGATACTTACGGATTCACATATGATCATCCGCAATCCGTGGGGAAAATCAAAGGATTCTATGGCAATGTGGATGTTCTCTTACGAGCATACACCTACATTTTAATGATGGGTGCTAATGGATTGCAAAAAGCTAGTGAGATAGCAGTCCTTAATGCTAATTATTTAAAAAAGAAGATTCTTGAAAAACCTGGTTTTGACCTTCCTTTCAGAGATTTACGAAAACATGAATTTGTGTTAAGCGCTGAAGAATTGCGAAAAAACAAAAAAGTTCGAGCAATGGATGTAGCTAAACGATTACTTGATTATGGTGTACATCCACCAACGATGTATTTTCCATTAATTGTTAAAGAGGCATTAATGATTGAACCAACAGAAACTGAGCCTAAAAATGCGTTGGATGAATATGCACAAATTCTTCATAAGATAGCAAGTGAAGATGCAGAAATCGTAAAAAGTGCACCATCAAACACAGTTGTTGGTCGTGTAGATGAAGTCAATGCAACGAGAAATCCAGTTCTTACGTGGAAGCAAATAAAAGAATCAGAAAAATAAAAAAATAGGTGTATTTAAACACCTTCAAATTCTTTTTGTTATCATTTATTGTTTTGAGGGCTGTTCATAAAGCGAAAGCAACATTCCAATGATTCCACCAAGAATAAAAACGATAGCAACTGAATAGATACCAATGTCAGCCCAGACACCAAATCGAATTCCCCACCAAATATAAAATCCAATTCCAGCAAGGAAAAGCAGTCCTGAGAGAATGGTAAATATGTTCATATTTTTCATATCGATATTCAACATTTTTTTTCACCTTTTCTTAATTGTAGAGGAGTGGGGGCACTGGGATTTGAACCCAGGTCGGCGGGTCTCTTCTCAGGTCATTGCTCCAGTTATTCATCATCAAATCAGATGACCCTCTTGCAATCATACCTTAACTGGAGCCCACAATGATGCCGGGTTACACCATGCCCCCAATGAAAGTGGTAAGGGTTATTTACGGCGGTTTTTCTTTTCTCTTTTCATTCGTTTCTTTCGCCATTTCCAGCGCATGTTGCCTTTCTTTTTCCATACTCTTGAACTACGTTTCATGTTTTTTGTTCCTCTATTCGTATGCCTTGCCCTAAACAACAAGTTCTATTTAATAATTTAGGATAAAATAACGCCTAATCAAAAGAGTTAAACCGTTACTTTTTCTTCTTTCTTATCCATCCAAGTATATTTGCATCGTTTGCAGTACCATCCAACACTATTCCACTGTTGACGTCCATGTAAGGGGTTTTTATGTCGGTACAATCGAAGCAATTTATCTTTACAATATGGGCAATGAGATTCAAATGATGGATCATATTGTTTCCCACCAGCATCATAAATTAATGTCTCTTTAGCAATGTAATATGTGTATCTACATGAGGAACAATGCCAAGCAACTGGTTCCCATGTTCGTTTACCATTTTTGGTGACACTTCGATATAATCGAACTGCTTTACTTTGACATTTAGGACAAGTTCTTTTCATGTTATATCCTCTTTTATGTTGATCAAATCAGACGTTCATTTGTTCAATTGGTTGACAGTTATCATCTTCTTTACCACCTAGTATTGGTAAAGTAATAGTAAATGTGCTACCTTCACCAGGATTGCTATCCGCACTAATAGTACCCTTATGTTTTTTTATTATCTCCTTGCAGATAAATAAACCTAATCCTGTACCTTCATGTTTTCTACTCTCAGCCGTGTCTGCCTGATAAAACTTTTTAAAGATCGTTTCCAATTCATCTTGATCGATACCAATTCCAGTATCTGAAACCATTATACAAACAGAACCACCATCAGTTGATACAGATAAACCAATTGTTCCATCATCTGTGAATTTTAGTGCATTGGTAAATAAGTTCTTCAAAACTTGTTGTAAGCGATGAAAATCTCCTAAAATTTCTGGTAGTTCGTTTGGGAGAGAAACAGAAAAAGTTAGTCCTTTTCCTTCAATACTTGGTCTCATATCTTCCACGATTTCATTGAGAAGATCTGAAGTGGAAAATCTTTTCATTTCAAATCGCATACTGTCATTATCTAATCGAGAAACATCTAGGATATCATTAACGAGGAGTAATAATCGTTCAGCATTTCTGAGGGATACTTTTGCCCATTTTTTTATTTTCTCATCAGTTTTATCGTCAGAAATGATTAAATCAAGATATCCTTTTATTGGTGTCACGGGTGATTTTAACTCATGAGCTGCAATGTTCATGAATTCCGTTTTTAATTGTTCTGATTTTCTCATTTCTTCTTGAGCTCTTTTCCGATCAGTTATATCATGAACCGTGCAAACAAATCCTTGAATTAATCCTTCTTTGAATAATGGGGAAATACTTAGTTCAATTGGAACCATATTGTCTTTAGCGTCAGTTATTTCCAGTTCCACATGCTTAATCGATCTAGATTTTGAACGGACATCCAAAAGGAGTTGTTGAAATTGATAGATACTATCATCAGATAAGAGTTCCCTAAATAATTTTCCTATGAGAATAGATTCTTTGTATTTGGTAATGGTTTGAAGAGAAGGATTAACATATCGAATAGATCCTAGTGTATCTAACGTAAGGATCCCATCTGCAGACATTTCTGCAATTGCTCGATATTTTTTTTCAAGTTTGATGAGACTGTCCCATGTTTTTCGACGATCTGAAATATTTCGTAGGAAGACTACATTTGCTTTTTTCCCTTTGTAATTGATGATGCAGCCTATTCCTTCTACCCACATTTTTTTTCCATGAAGGGTGTTGATTTGATAACTGTCTAGAAATCCGCCTTTACCCATTCTTACGAGAAGTTGATCCTTAATAATTCGTTTGTGATACTTTTTATCAACGAAATCAAGGGCATTTTTTCCGATTGCTTGTCCTGCATCTGGAAATCCAATCATGTTTGCTACTGCTTTATTAGCAAAAAGAACAGTTCCTTTGAAATCTAAAATAAGAATGCCTTCGATGAGATTATCAATGAGCATTTTGTAAAAATTTTGATTCGTATGTTCTCTTTTTATCTCTGATGGTTGTTCTTCAATTTGTTTGTTAGAACCTTGAGATCTTTCTAAATGCGAGAATTCATCAGCAATTTGGCTACATGGTTGTTCTGATTGATTGGACTGGTTTTTTTCCCATTGTTGCATTTCTTCTATGATCGAGAGTTCTTTACCCATGAATGCATCCGGTCCTTTTCATCTTATATTGGTGGAAGAAAGATCTTTAAAAAAATTTATTACAATCCATTGAAAAACATCAATTGATACGGTATTCGCTAATGTTTCTTGATCCCATCCACATAAGAATGAATAGAAATTCTCTTATTTGTATTCATTGGTTTATTTCGGGATAACACACTTTTATTGGGGTTTGTAAAGGCGGTTGAAAATAATTGTTAAAAATCAGTCTATTTTTCTCACAAATAAGCTTGCCAATCTCCCTTTCCTTATCCATACCAATAAGAAAATCCTCATTTTTGAATAATACCCCCCTCTACAGGCTCCTCTCTCTTCGTATATATTAAAAATAGGAATCATCAGACATATTGTCGCTAAAGAGGGAAAGAATTATATTATGCAAACAAGTATAATATCAAAAGGGACAGGCATGACTATTAAGATACTTACTATTTTCATTCTTACACTCCTTTTCTTACCTGCGCTAGTACCAAGTTCAAATGCACTATTCGATAGGAAACCAACCATAAGAGTGGCAATTATTCGTCAAAACTGGGATTTTTTGGACAAATCGCTAACTTCCAAAATATCAACATTAATCCATACTTATTGTTTGAAAATGGAAGCAAAACGATATGATGTTAACGTAAAAGTTTTTGAATTCTGGGATTCATGGAATCATGGAGATGTACAAAGTGGAAAACTTCGATGGAAACGAATTGACGTTGTTATTGCGCCTGGAGGCGTTGGTGGATGGTTCACTCCTTTTAGATACAGACATGAACTCCGTAAATATGTGAGACGTGGTGGAGGATTTTATGGCATCTGTGGAGATTCAACATTTGGATCACTTGGCGTAAAACACATGAATGTGCAATATAACGCCTTAATCACACGTTTGCTTGGTTATAATGAATTATCGCCAATGCTTGGATTAGTCAATGTGTACACTGACGCATCCGCATTACAGTCGATTATTAAAAATCCAAAATACTTCTCAACGCTTAATATGATCCAATTTTTATCTCGTCTTCCTATTTCTAGGGGTCGCATTCATGTTCATAGGACGTTTCCACCGATTCAGGAACCATACATGGGTTCCTCAGTTCGCATGATGCTTGGAAATGCACCTCTTGTCGCTGGGCCGATAAGTAACAATTTGTTCATGCCTAAAGTAATCACTATTGCTTCGTTTCAAAGACCGGATAAACCTTACGATCGTGATATCAAACACACGAAAGCAATCGTTGCAAGCACCTATGGATTTGGAAGAGTTGTTCTTTCACCATTGCATGCGGAGTTCACTGTCGGTAATAGAAAAGCTCATGATATCTATATACGCAATGTATTATGGCTTGCTAAGGAATTACCAATAGTAAACACATAATCACTGTTATTTTTTTACAAATTGCAAAATGACCATCTTATTTAAATGATTATTAATCCATATGATTTTTTGGAAACCATGAATACTGCTACTGAAGATGAAAAACAAAAGTTGACGTTGATTCTTGCTGAATCAGAAATCGAACAAATTCCATCTAAAATCCAATTTCATCCGCAAATTAAATCATATGCAAAATCAAAAAATAAACCTGCGTCTGAATTATTACTCGATGCCAGTTATCATCATGCTGCCATGAAAAAGTTACCAGACAGTTCCCGAAGGGGAAGACCAGATATTGCTCATCGTTGTGCTCTTTTTGCATTGGATTCTGCAATCAATAAAAAAGCATTGCTTCAGTTTTATATTCACACTCGAAATGAAAAGATCATTTGGATAAATCCAAAAACACGGTTACCTCGTCAATATCATCGTTTTATTGGTCTGATGGAGCAATTATTAAAGAAAAGTTGTATCGAAACAGCAAATGAAGTCTTACTCTCTATCGAATCTAAATCTTTAGATGAATTGTTATCTGAACAAAAAGGTGAAACTTTTTTGTTATGGGAACAAGGTAAAAAATCATCTTTATTTCAAATGTGCAAATACAATGAGAGTTCACCATTGACTGTGGTAATTGGAGGGTTTCCACATGGTGATTTTCATCTTGCGTCTAATCTAATTGAGCATAAGATCTCTATTGACTCAGAATCACATACTGCATCATATTTGTTAGCAAAAACGATTTGTACTTTCGAACAGGTATATTTTCAACAGTAAAAAGAATATTTTTATTTGAATGGATATTGTTGAACATAGTCTTCAAACTTAGTTAATGAATTGATGATCTGATCTCCCGTTTCATCATTGGTTCTATCTAGGTATATAGCGTGTAATCCTGCTTTTTTTGGTGAAAGGTAATCAAATTGTTTGTTATCTCCCACGTGAATGATTTCTTTTGGATCGCGATTCATTTTTTGACTAATCATTTGATAAAAAAATGGATCTTTTTTTACGGTTTTTGTATCTGAAGTAGCTGAAAATAATTCTGTAAAGTAATCGCTGAGCCTAGCAGTTTTTAATTCAATAACTATGAATGGTTTCATTGCTGCAGAACTAACAATAAGAGTATAGTTTTTAGAAAGATGGTTAATAAGATCTGGAACTTCTGGATATGGCTGGATGTATTTTGAAAAGGTGTTCAGAAGATCATTTGGCGTAATATCTAAATTGAGTTTATGTATCCAATAGGTTAAATCATACCATTCTCGCCTTTCGTTTCCAATGGCATCGTATGCGGTTATTAACTGGTTTTTTGCTTCTTCAGATGAAATGTTGTGTGTGATTGCATAGATGTTTGGTAGTCCTTCCAACCAGACTTTATCTCCAAATCCTGGTTTCATGAGGGTTCCGTCTAAATCAAAGGAGAGAATTGGGTTTTTTAAAGAGTTTTTCATAATAATTGAATAGTATAGACCATGTATTTTTAAAGATGAAGGATGATAATATTTTAAGTATGAGTCAAACAAATACGAAAAACAGATTGGTATTTTACGTTAAAATGAGTGAAACATTGTTGTTTTCGTTATCTCTCTTGTTTTTTATGGTTTTAACGAGTGTTTTATTTTCAACTTGTTCTGCCAATCCGATACCTGTTTATCCTGAAACAACTCCTTCTTTTGAACCGGCGGCTGCAATCAATGATGTTCAACAACCAGGATTTGTGATATGGCTTATTTTAGTTAGTTTCCTTGATTTTGCAGCGAATATGTTATTTTTGTATGCCGGATTGTTTTTACTTGTCATGGTCAAGTTGCAAAAAGAACCATGGTTTACCAGTATTTCTCGATATAGATTGATTAGTGGCGTGTTCTTATTGAGTGCTTTTGGCATTCTTTCTGAATGGTTACTTGGTTCTTCAATTGGTAGTTTACTGTTCATCGCAGGAATAGTGTTCATCGTCACTTTTTTAATTGGGATGAAATGGTTTGATCTTAGATTTGTTGCATCATCATTTTTAGCTGGATATATGGTTCTTGCAAACGTGATAAGTTGGATTATTATCTTTTCATTTTTATAATCGTATGGTTCTATCAATAAATACCTTTTGTCCTTAAGGGGTGCATTTATGAAAATGCTCTTATACTACCCGTCTTATGAGGAGTGTATATGGTTGAAGATAAAGTAACCTTACCGTATCAGATTAAAGCAATCAAACCGAGTGAGCAGAAAAAAGCATATGTTGAAGTGGTTATGGAACCAGTTGATCCACTTGAATATGATCAGCCTCATGAAACAAATCAGCCACCAATTCAAGTAAGTGGAGTAGGGCCAAATGGTTCTCCTTTTCCTCCTGAGATGCAGCAACAGTTGTCTCAAATGTTAAAACAGGTAATGCCGCCAATGTTTAAGGGAAAACAAAAATACGATCCCCGTCGTTTGATCCATGTGGAATCAGAAATTGACTTTTTGTCCCGGAATTGGAAATATGGAGATATTATTAACGTTACCTTAAAAAAGGTAAAAAAGGCTGAGGATGTTACTCAAGATACTGAATGATCCTTTCCGAACTATCGTTCTTTTTTCTCTTTGGTCATAGGTACTTTTCATTAAAGATTTTTGTAATGTTATTTTGTCAAAAGATTTGTTTTTCAGCATATGTTTATATAATAATCTTGACAAACTTTATCATGATGGTTGAGATGACAAATGATGAAAAAGAGGTAGATAACTGGTTGTATTTGATAAAAAAACGTGCTCGAAAGGAAGAAACCATGAAAAATTCTTCCAATAAACAGGAGTTGCATTCTGCATGAACATCTTAAAGGATATAACTGGTTCATATTGCAAAGTTGCATTGATTTCCTCTGAAGATTCAAAAGGTATTGTGCAAAGTGGTTATGTTAGAAACGTTAACATTCAGAAAAAAATCATGATACTTGAAAATGAAAATGGCATGGTTCAACTTCCGTTTCATCATATTCGAGCTGTAAAAAAGATTGAGATTTAAAAAGAATAAAGAAAACGTACCCTCCGCCCCTTGTGGCCTCCTTTTCGAGGGGGATTTTCCCATCTCATCCCCCTCTCCCCGCCTCCTTTTAAAATTCACATTCAACAAATCAAGCTTTGAGAACAATGAATTTTTATCTCAATGAATCTTCTCTCTTGGGTTAATAAAATGTCTTGCGCGCAGTAATCAAAAGGATACCCCCAGTTAATAATATGATACCTGCTAGAAGCATAAGATATCCTCCAGTTCCTAATCCCCAGATCATATCAACATTTCCTGACATGGCTCCATCGGATAAAGCAATTGTTTCCGATCCTGAAATTGGATTTTGTGATAATGAGGAAAACAAGGTTGTCATTTCATTTGATCCCATGTCTTCAGAGACCATTGATGGAATAATACTGCCGAGACTAAAAATGACAATGAGAAGGATGATAAATGGAATAATTAAGGATATTCCTCTCCAAAGATATGTTCGACCCAAGACATTACTTTTTTGAACTCCTATCGCTTTGAAGAACGTAAATACGAAACCAATGGCGATAATAAGTGAAAAGGGCAAAATGAAAGAACCAATTGCAATTGGACCATTTGCGCCCGGATATGCTATTTGCGCTCCATTTAGTCCATCAATACTCAAAAAATCGATGAATCCCTCTGTGGTGTATCCTTCAATGGTAACAGCTGCAGAAATCGAATACCAAGGAAGCGTTAAGCCAATGATTGCTACTGCAATACCTGCAAAGAAGAGAATATTTCCTATGCTATGAACGTTTACTCCATCAATGTATAATGATGAAAAGAAACGAGGGCCAAAACCATGATCTTTTGATCGGCGATATAATCTAAAACATAATAATCCAATTGATAAAGCAGTGATAACAAAAAAGATAGTAACAAAATTGTAAAGGAACCATTCAACAGGTAAAAGAGAAGTGTTTAGCTCTGGAAGGTTTTCACCCCATCCAACGGGATTGTTCCACATGTTCCCATTTTCTCTAAATGCCGGCCCAAATGGTCCACTGAATCCAAGAAAGGTGTCCTCAACTGGTTGCATTTCTCCCCATCTTCCAGCAAATGATAACCATTCTTGGTCGCTTAATTCCACTAGTTGATAATTTTCATTAGTTAGAATCATTCCATTGTTTCCAACTGTATCACTTGCTATTCCAAGTTTTCCAGAGAATGATCTGAAGTAATTTGCGTGGCTTCCTCTTGACACATACACATGAGGATGTGTAGACGTGGTATCTACCTCAGCCCAGTTAAGTTGTTGACCACTATGATGTTGGCTATACATGGCAGTTGTTGGTGTGTTTGATTCAATGATGAGTTGAATCATTTCCCAGTCGCCTTCATGAACATTGAGTTCGCCATTATTATATGCGTAAAAAAACCAGTATTGAAGAATTGTTTTTCCTTGTTGATTGGATTGATGATAATAGACTATGATGTCATAATCATCTTTTGTTTGTTGATAGTGAGAAATAATACTATTTGCATCTTTTGAGGACCCATGAGCATTATCTAGAAAAAAGGTTGATTCAGTATATGTGGCAAGTTCAGATACTGTAGGTGTGTCATCTATTAATGTAGATGTCTTACCATCATGAACATATAATTCTGAGTTATCAATGTGATATGTGGCATCAATAGGAAAACATGTTTCTTGACCTTCAAAATAGAGAATTGGTGCATACATGTTAGCATTAATCTCTTCAGCAGATGCAGAGTTTAAACCAATAATTGGTACTGTTGAAATCAGTAAAACTAAAAAGCAAATGATTTTGGCCAATCTTTTCTTATTATTCGTATAATGTGTTTGAGATGTAATATCCATTTTGTTTTCCCCTAAGGAATTTTGTCATATATCATGAATTGTATTTTTAATGGTTGTTATATTCGTACTAATTTTCATTTTTTTTATTGAATAAATTTATAATTTAGTAAACTATAAAAAACAATAAATAATATCTGTTCCCGGTGTGACGGGCATGAACATCTATGAAATACCACGATACAACAGACCAGGCATACGATTACAAAGAAAAGGTGCAAAATACCTCTCCGATTCAGAACTACTGGCAATTGTACTTGGCAGAGGCAACAAAAATGAAAACGCAATAGACATGAGTCATCGAATATTAAAAAGACAAAATTTTCATCGACTAGCCAACCTTGAACTAGACGAACTAAAAAAACTAGTGGATACGGATGTAAAGGCATTGAAAATCTCAGCAATGTTTGAAATATTTCGACGAACAAATAAACTACAAAAAAAAGGATTTAAACAAAAAATTACCAACGCAGAAGATGTATTCAATCACTTCTCAGACGAACTGACAAACGCAAAACAAGAACATTTCATGGCCTTATATCTTGACACCAAGAATCAAATTATTAAGGAAAATCTTATATCAAAAGGTACCTTAAATTCATCACTTGTACATCCAAGGGAAGTATTCAATTTAGCAGTTAAAATAAGTGCTAATTCACTCATTCTTGTGCATAATCATCCAAGTGGGGATCCAACGCCAAGTAAGGAAGATGAAGTAGTAACAAAAAACCTGATAAATGCTGGTGAAATCCTTGGTATTTCAATTTTAGATCATATCGTCATTGGAAACAATGAATTCGTTAGCCTTCGCGAAAAAGGAGTTATTTAGAACCGATTTATGCCCGTTGAAGCCTTAGTAATGAAAGAAAAGAACATCTTATAATACCGTAAAAGGGAAACCTTTATACTTAATAATAGCTTATTTTTATTCTGGGTAAGAATATGAAATGTAAATATCATTTTTTTCACCGCCTTAAACATGTTAAAGGCATCTGGTTTCACCTAGCAGGCATTGTTGCAGTAATTTGGTTTCTTATACGAGTCATTCCTAAACCAACACGATCTCAATATCCCTGTCAGCAAATTGCCATACCAATTGCTCTCGGATATGTTGCTTTTTGGAGTAGCATTCTTTATACCACATTTTATTTGATGAAAAAAACAAAAAGAAAAATAACTGCTCTTCTTCCAGCTGCAGTATCTTTTTTCATTTTAATTGGAAGTATTAGTGGATTTGGATTTGCTGATATGACCGCAACTGGACCTACTTATGAACCCTGGACACCGATTTCAAATGAACCAATGGGCACCCCCCAGGGTGTTTCTCCTGGACGGGTGGTTTGGACCTGGAATCCTGACGCTACAGAGAAAGAACTAGATGGATATTGGTGGGAACCACAAAATAATAATCAGGTAGTTATCGAGGAAATGATGGAAGAGGGAGTTAAAACCTTAGCTAATTCTGAGAGTTTATCTGATGCATGGACTGGGTTATTTACTTTTGTAAACGAAAAAAATAATCGAGGAAGTCGTGGGTATCAACCAGGTGAACAAATAGCAATCAAAGTAAATTTGAATAATTGTTGGAATCCACTTGATTTTTTCGATGATTATGAAAAAGTAGATAATGAACGAGATGCGGATCCTACCGTTGTTAATACGCTGATTTCACAACTTGTAAATACGGTTGGGATCAACCAAAAAGATATCATTATTTATGATGCTTCTAGACCAATGTCAAATTGGTTTTATGATCCTATTGTTTCTGAGTATCCAAACGTTCAATTTATTGATTCAACAGGTGGAGCACCCGGAAGAAAACAAGTAACTCCTAGTGAAAAAGAATTTTATTTTTTAGATGGTACCATTCGAACGCTTCCAACTTGTGTAGTTGAAGCATCCTACATCATCAATATTCCTTTGTTGAAACAGCATCCTATCAATCATGGGGTAACATTATCTGGTAAGAATATGTTTGGCACATTTATTGAACCGGTCATGGAACTTCATCCGTATCATGAATCTGGTCAATTCATGGGAAATGCTGCGCCTCAAACTGATTTGTTCGCTCATGAAGATCTTGGAAAGAAAACCGTATTATTCCTTGGTGATGGATTATTTGGAACACTTCGTGATCATCGAACAATCACTCATTTTCATATGTATCCATTTAACGATGATTGGACGAATAGTCTATTTTTCAGTCAAGATCCTGTGGCCATTGATTCAGTGATGTATGATTTTCTTCATACTGAAGGTCCAATTCCATTAGAAGGATCGCAAAACTATTTACATCAAGCAGCTGAACCCCCAGAAGATACATACGATCCAGAAAACGACGGGACATATGTTACTGAAAGTCTTGGATTACATGAACATTGGAATCCAGAAATACCTATTTTTTCAAGTAATCGATATACAGGTATTGATTTCATCACAATCGGAGAGGAACATGCATCTCCTGCAGTTGTTATTGAAAAACCAGGTCAAGGAAGTCTTTACGTCTTTGATGATTATACATCCCTTAGAATCCTTTACAAAGATTTTTATGTATTTCCAATAACGATGGCTCTTGGTCCTCTCACGGTTGATGCATCAGTTACTGGCGAGTTTGCTGATCAGGTTTCCTCAGTGAAATTTTTTATTGATGGCCAACTGGTTAGTGAAGCTGAAAATCCACCATTTTCCTGGAAATGGGATAAATCTTCATTTGGTCTTTATCAGCTCTCTGTTACGGCATATGACGGTAGTGAACTGCTGAGTTCAACAACTAGAGAAGTATTAAAAATCTTATGATGTTTTGAATCGATATCAAACGATGAATCAAAGCATTTAAAATACACTATTGAATCATAAATCTGATGGTATCCGATACAGATTTTTTTAAGAGGAAAAAAGGATTATCTCATCTTGTGGAAGATACATTACAAGGATTATCACCTATTCAAACCATTATGAAAATGGCTGAACCATCAAACATTAAGAAAATGGGCGTAAATCCAGACACCATGATTTCTTTTGGTGGGGGATGGTGTAATCATTTTGCTCCAGAGCCACTACGCAAAATTTATACTGAGTTGTGTAAGGATAAGCAATCTTTTCATGATTCTGGCCGGTATAGTGCAATCATCGGTAATGAATCCTGTCGTCGTCAACTGGCAAACTTGGAACGAAATATATATGGAATGAACCATATTTCAGAAAAAAACATTGCGCTTGGACAATCATCTACACAACTATTTCATGATGTGTTACGTGTAATTGCTAATCCAGGTGATGACATTTGTGTTTTAGATCCGACCTATGCAAATTATGCCAATGCAGTAAAAATCGCTTTGCCATCTAGTACACTTCGTTTTATTTCAGCCTTAGATGCTTCCTCTTGGGAGTATTTAAAAAATCCTCAACGATCATTAGATGAACTGCAGGAATTTGCAGAACAAGGTGCTAAAGCATTAGTTTTACCAGTTCCAGATAATCCTACTAGTCAGATCCCACCAGATTCTTTTTTGAAAGGTGCTGCAGATATCATGCAGGATCATCATGGATTCCTCATCCTTGATTTCGCGTATAAATCATTATGGTTCGATAAGAAGCCTTCATGTTTTCATTGGTCTCCTGAAGATATGCCGCATTTGATAGGTATTCATTCTCATTCCAAATGGTTGAGCAGTCTTGGTCGAAGACTCGGTTGGATAGAGGCAAGTCAATCTGTAATAAATGGTCTAGAAAAAATCAATGAGTCAATGCTTCTTTCACCAGATACATTACATAGCATGGCTATTGCACAGTTTTTAGAAACTTCATTGGAAAATGGTTTTGCACATGAGTATGTTAAAAACATTAGACAGTTGTATAAAAAAACTGCTACTGTTCTCACTGCTTCGATTGAAACCTATCTAGACTGGCCATATTTAGAGCCAATGGGTGGATTATATACGGTATGTCCCACTCCTAATAAAGTTGATCCGGTTTCATTTGTAAAAAATCTGTTGATGCAAACAGGAACTCTGATTATTCCGGGTGTTGGTTTTGGGCCAAGTATGAACCATGGCGTTCGCTTATCGTATGGACCTTTAGTGTATAATCATGATCTCATTGTAGAGGGAATTAAACGGATCAGCTCGTACTAAACGAGTTCAGGTAGAAATCATTGATTTGTCTTAGATGTATCCAGCGAATTCATAGTTAATTTCAGTTCTTTGATCTGCACATTCTCTTCCGTGAAGTAAACCATCTTCGAGGGTATGTTTTAGGATAGAGTGATGTATCTCTCCAGTAAGGATGGTTATGGGTTTGCCATGACAAAAGAAGATAAAGGTTGGTACAGAATGAACACCGTAAAAATAGGGTATTTGTTGGTTTTGTTGAATATTAAATTTCATAAATGTTATTTTTTCTTTGAATGTATTGGCATGAGTGGAAAATGGTGAATCCATTGATTGACAGTGTGGACATAGTGGATTATAAAACATAATCATTAATGGTTTTATTTGGTTTTCTAGAGTTGTTGACCAGTCAGATGCTTCAATCTCTTTAACTATTTTCGGCATTTATTAAATAATCACCTTCCAACATATGAAATGATAAGTTCAAATATAAAAAATTATTGCCTGAAAACTATAACATTACCATGAGTATGTTACAATACTATCGTTCTTTTCATTTAAGATAAACACGGTATCTCCAGCATTATTCCAAACAGGAGTTTTATGATGCCAGTACAACGCTGTTGTCATATTGGTTCCACTTCCAGTATAAACGGTTAATGAATGTTGAGCGGGTAAACGAAATCCATTAGGAAAATAAAACATGTTCCCATGTTCATCATGCATACTCCAGCCACTTAGATCAATAGTTTTATCATCAGTGTTTAGTAACACCACATATTCATCATTAAGATTATCCTCGTCATTTCCCGCTGCATCATAATGAACAAAATCAATAATCAACGGATGATTAAATGATGAACAATCCCATAATCCACTGTTTTGCTCGATTGCTTTTTCTTGAAGAGAAAGATAGTTTGATTTTTTGCTAAATGTTTCAAGTGTATACACCCGAGCATATCCTTCTTCAATTAACCTGGCATTAAAATCAGAGGATTCAAACGTTACATAACAAAGAAACCGACCATATTGATCTTTCCTTTGAGCTTGTTCATCAAAAGAGATGCTGATTTGTGAGTTATTCAGTAAAGAAGTAACATGGTCTTTAGCTTGAATCCCATAATATGTTAAACAACTAAGATTTGTAATATTCTGATATTCATAGGCAGTATTATATTGTATTGATGTTTCAGGACAATCAACACCAAGGAGACGGATAGTTGCAATCGATTGATTTGAAAACCTGACAACTAATGTATCTCCATCGATAACTCTTGTTACGGTTACATCCTGACCATTTACCGTATTGTTTTCTTGTAGATTCTCCATACATCCTATGAATAAAAACGAAATCAAAACCATAGAAAAAAGAAAACCGTGAATTATTTGAAAATGCATATTAGAACTAATGAGATTCTACATTATTTAATTTGTTAACAATTAACACTCAGTTTAGGGTAAGAACCGTAATTATTTTTAGATATCATTATTACATCTACCTTCAGGATAATCTCTTATGATTCAGATACAATCACTTTCTAAAAAATATGGTTCATTTCTTGCATTAGATAATATCTCTTGTGTCTTCAACGATGAAACCGTGACCGCATTAATGGGAGCAAACGGTGCTGGAAAAAGTACATTATTGAAAATCTGTGCCGGTGTCCTATCCTATAAACAAGGAAATATTCGGATTGATGGACATTCATTAAAAGATGATTCAGAACAAGTTCGAAAAAACATTGGCTATCTTCCTGAAATGCCATATTTATACAATCGATTGAGCGGAAAAGAATTTCTTTTATATCTTGCATCCTTACGAAATATTCATCATGCAGAAAAGGAAATCGAAGAATTCGCTGATCTTCTTGGCATTTCTGATGCCCTCAACTTAGAGATCAATGGGTATTCAAAAGGTATGAAACAAAAAATTTCGATGATCGCTGCATTATTTCATCATCCCCATAATCTTCTCTTAGATGAACCCGTTTGGGGATTAGATCCACTCACAGCCAAAACACTTGAACAATTCATCATGAATCAACATGGTACCACACTTATCGCAACTCATTCAGGATCACTTGTCGAAAAAGTTGCTGATTATGTGTATTTTTTGATGAATGGAACTATTGTTGCTTCTGAATCAGTAAAAAAACTATTGAATTCGTATGAAAGCATTGAGGATGCCTATTTTTCAATCACTGGAATGTAATTATCATGTTAGAAACATTTAATCTTATTATCGCAGATTCATGGAGATCATTTAAAAAAAACCTAACACAATCTCCATTGCTTTATGTTCTATTTTTTGCTATGGCTGTGTTCTCTGTGATGATGATCGCTGGAATTAGCCTTGTTTTTTTCAGATTAGATATCCTTATTTCAACCAAACAACTCTTTTTTGCTATCTTTGGCATATTTTTATTAAAAGCTGCATATGACTTCTACCGATCATTCATTACCAACCATGCGTTAGTTTATGCATTATCCACTCAAAAGAAACAATTAATAATTCTATCAGAAATCGTTTTAGTTATTATTTGGTCAAATCTAGGATTCTGGGCGGTTTTATCTGGTTTTTACACACTTCTCATCTTTCTGTTACATCTTTCGTTTGAAGGTACGATAGCGTATTTGTTTCTCACCGCTGCAGTCCTTCTTTCAGGCATCATTGGATCTCTGTTGTGCTATCTACTTTTTAGTAAGTATCGATGGTTCATACCTTTGCTAACAAGTCCATTGCTTTTTCTTTGGCTTTCTTTTAATTGGGTTGTGCTCAGTTTCATTTCAATTTTTTATATCGTTTTATTTTGGGTTAGCTTAAGAAATGTTTTGGAGGGATATCTTTTTCAGCAACAAAAAAACAAAATCCACAATGGTGAAACCACTAAATTCCCGGGTTCATTCTGGTCAGTTTGCGTAAAAGAATGGATTTTCCTTTGGAGAGAACGCTTACTGGCAAGCATTGTTTTTTCCGCATCATTTCTAGGAATAATTACGGGATATCTTGCAGTATTCGGACAATCATTATTTCTTCCTGAAGAAATTCGATTTTTTACAAATCGTCTTTCATTAGAAACATATGCCTTCGTTGGCATTTACGTTTTAGTAGTATATACCGCAGTATTTATCACCCTAAATTTGTTTTTAACAGAGGAAAACAAAGTTTGGTTGATTAAATCAATACCACTTTCAGCAGAATCCTTTGTTCTTGGGAAACTAGTGGCCATGATTCTGCCAGCTATCGCATCAATACCATTTTTAGCATTTTTTCTTGCATTTACCCAAGGAGAATCAACTGGCTTGATTATCTGGTTGTTTATTTTTTCATTTGTTTCAGGAGTAATTATCGCTGCACCACTTGGAAGTAAGTATATTGGTAAAAAATCTGATATCTTATTATTATACAGTGTTTCTTTAATCATGCTTTTAATCTCAAGTATTGGTTTTTCTTTAGCAGAACTTGCACGAGTCTTGCAAGCATACTCCTTTATTATCCTTGCTGGGACTTTATTTATACTATTGTGTTTGTTATTTATCTCTGTTAAAATAAGTGCATTCTTTTTAAATCAATTAAAATCTACGTAATCATCCAATAAAAATTTTCCAAGAGAAAAAGTGAGGTTTATTCTTGTTCATTCTTTCTTCGTTTTTAGAAAAATTTTTTGTATAGTTTCATCAAGAATAACTCTGTTTGTTTTTCCATAGGATTCTTTTTTTATAATTCCTTTTGTTTCAAGATCTTGTAATACTCTGTGTGCTTTTACTTTTCCCATGTTTGGCATTCGGCTGATATCCGATTGAAGAATGGATCCTTTGTTTTCAATTAATTTTTTAATGACTCTGTTTTCATTATAATTTAAGAATTTCAACATGGTTTTTTGAATTTCAGTTTCATCAACAAAGGATTTAGTATTATCCTTTAGTTCAGTTCGGTTTTGAGAATGCAGTTTTTCTGTATTATTCCCATTTTGATTGTTATCATGAATCATATATTGGATGAGTTCGGCATTTTTTTGCATTTGTTTTTTCATATTATGAGTGATAAGTAGGTACATTGATATGATTAAAACCACAACTACGATGATTACAATAATCCATGCGGTCATTCCCTGATAGAACGGTGAATTAGTATTTCTAGGACTATTGGTTCCTTGTTGACCATTCATTGGTTGACTGTTATTACACTGAGCATCATCAGCTGATTCATTTTCTGCTGAAAATATCGAAGTTGTTGAAAAAATGAAGATGAGTAGAATCAAGATAAGTAAAGTTGACCTTTTTTTATGCATCGTTAGCATCTCCCAGACGCTGGTAGTTTATTTACTGTTTTCTTAAAAAAGTATTCCTTTTTTTCATTATTAGGGTTTTGTTTCACTATTTGAAACGATTACATCCTTGGTTTCAGCAGGGTTTTATATAAGGTTTCAACCAAACGTTTTCATCAGAAGCACCACGTCGGATGTCGACTTTGGTCGGTGATCAACAACATCCAAAGAAATTGGTGTTTTCCAAAAAAAGAGATAAAAGGTGAAAAAAACTATGAAAAAATTTGTAATCGCAGCAATCGGATTGGCTGTCATCGTGGCAGCCGTTGGGCTGGTATCTGCGGGCTATGGCCCTGGTGCTGGAGAAAAACAATATCTTGGAGAAAACTTCATTGATGAAGATGACGATGGCGTGTGTGATAATTGGGTCGATGAAGATGGTGATGGTATGAACGATCTTCGCCCAATGGATGGAACAGGTCATCAATATAAACGTGGTGGCATGCAAGGACTTGGACCTCGTGATGGCACTGGTTTCGGTGCTGGAAATGGGGTTTGTCCATACGAATAAATAAGGGAAGAACATAGAGTCTTTTAAACAGGTATAAACCTGTTTTTCTTTCTATTTTTTTATCATTTTTCAAAATCTTGGCATAACCCATGAATCTTTTTTATCTCATCTTTTGTAAGATAACGCCATTCTCCAATCGATAAATCAGTTAGTTTAATAGGTCCAATCCGAACTCGTCTTAATTTTTTGATACGGATATTTATGTAATCAAGCATTCTTCGTATATGACGATTTTTTCCTTCTTTAATGATGATTAAATACATCCACTGATTCTTTATATTGAACTCATTGACCTGATGGATTCGTTCTACTTTCAGAAAATCATGTTGAATGGTAAATCCGTTTTTCAATCGGTTCAGTTGTTCTGTATTAATCTTATCAGGTGTAATCACCCAATACTCTTTCTCTATTTCATACCGTGGATGAATAAGCTTGTTGGCTCGATAGCCGTCATTCGTGATTAAAAGTAAGCCTTCGCTTAAAAAATCAAGTCTGCCTACTGCAAATAAATGATGTTTATCTTTTGGAAGTAAGTCTAGAAATGTAGGTTTTC
This sequence comes from Thermoplasmatota archaeon, assembly GCA_018334795.1. Lineage (GTDB taxonomy): Archaea > Thermoplasmatota > E2 > DHVEG-1 > DHVEG-1 > EX4572-165. The sequence goes on along the minus strand of JAGXLH010000007.1, from coordinate 6,158 downwards.
CACTTGGATCCTTTGCTGTGCTTAAGTATCCCGGTGGTTTGTTTACCATAATCCAGGATATCGGCTTCGGATGTATTTCTTTATCATCAAACATGATGTTTTGATGTGAGGGATCTATTTTTGTACCTAATGTAGTGACGATATTTCCATCAATTTTTACTCTACCCTGAACGATAAATGTTTCACAAGTTCTACGTGACCCCACACCGCATTTTGCCAGATATTTTTGTAATCGTACTGAACTCATAAGAATGAAATCTTCAACTATTCGCGGTTACATAAACATATGCTAAGAATCAAGAAAATTAATCGATGAATTTATCAAGTTCATTAGAAATACTATCAAATAATGCCTGTTCTCTTAGTGAATCGTGAAATTTACAGGTTGTAATGGTAACCGTTATATCTTCATACCCAAAAACGGTTTCATATTCCTCATTCCATCCCTCCACATCAAATGCATCTCTAAGTGCATTCAAAGTGTCCGTGTTTTCTCCAATGAATCCATAAGGAATGTTGATCACATGAGTACACATTGATGGCAACTGATCAAGTGCTTCAAGAGGACTCTGTACTTGATTATTTGGATCATCACTTCCTTCTGCAAATTCTGCATAAATCTGTTTGATTTCAAGGAGATTGTCATCAGTGATATTTTCATTTATTGCGTTTTTAACGAGCTTGAATGATTCTTTTGCGTTTATATGATATGAATCCGATCCGCAATCATATGATCCGCATTTCACTGGTGGAAAACCATGATTAGATAAAAACAAAATAACCTTTGCTTCTTCAGGGATTTTTTCAAGTTCTTCTTGTGTTTTTAATACGATGCTTTCCACAAAGGATGATTGTGACCCGATTTGTTTTGCGATATGAACGGGAATATCTGTATTTGATGCATCTAATGTTTCATGAATTTCTTTGTACCAATGAAGATCTCCTTCAAAATCTGAATCGACGACCATTTGTGGAGCTGCAATTAAAAGATTGATATCTTGATTGATAAGTTGAGTGGTTACATCTGCGATGTTTCCCTCTTCAAAACCATAGGCTTTCGTGCAAACTACTTTCTCGTTATAGGTTGCTTCAAGTTGGTCGATGACATTGTTTATTTGAGGAACGGTATGATCTTTGTATGGTGAGTAGTTATTCATATTATCCCATGAATGATATGCAGTTAATGTTGCTTGTTCAAATATATCTGCTTCTCCAAAGCCCGGGCCGAAAAATGGAAGGAAATAGTGAGGAGCGGTATGCATATTTTCATTTCCAGGACTATAAAGTGCAAAGGGTGTGACGGATTTTCCCCAAGCATTTATTAAATCTCTCCTCCAGGGAAAAGACCACGATTCAGTTTTCATATCAGTAAGAATTGTTCCTTTATCGATATTTTTTAGAAAACTAGGAAGCATTCCTAACTGAAGCATATGATTCATATAGGCTTTGAAATCATCATATGTTTCTTCTGTAAATGTTGTTGGTTCTCCATAATTAACAATGAGAACGCCAATATGATCTATGCTACTATTACTTTTTTTATTTGGTAAATGAGTGGTTGTTGATAATGAGATTATTGAGGGAAAAATAAATAGGCTGGTTAAGAATAATATTAAGATAGTTGTGTACAGTGGCCTTATGTTATTTTTTGATTGATATTTCATTTTATGCTTCCTCCCTAAAATTTAAGGTATTTTCAGCTGTATGGCTCATTGGTTATAACTGAAGAAATGTATAAAAATATTTTGTTAAAAATATTAACTTAGATTGGTTTTATATTTTTTTGATTTTTATCATATAAAGCAATTTTTGGGAGGATATCTTGAGTTAAGCAATAAAATATATCTTTTCGTTGTTTTAGATTATGCAATCGTTTAATTCCAGGGCTGTTCATGATCGGTTTAATGTATTCTTGATAATGCACGGATCTATTTTGTAATCTTTTTCTAATGAGTTTAGCACAGAGATCATCTTCTATTGCAGGAGTTGTAGCGTTCAGTCCCATTGGAACAAGACTTAATTGGTCTGGATTTTTATTTTTGATATATAATATCACTTTTGATATATTTGCGAATCCAGCTATTAGTGTTTCTGATGAATAAGTTGCATCGCAAATTCCCTTGGTTCCGGATGACGTGGATAACACAATTGATTTTTTGTCTAAATTTAGTGAAATCATTGTTGCTGGTGAATTTCCATAATCAAATTGTGAGATTTTTTTTCCATTTCTTTCCCCAACAAGAATGCAGGAAGAATCTTGTTTTTTGAAAAGTAGTGCTTGTTCGATGGATTTAACGGGTATGATGTTTTTTGCTCCTTGTTGCAAAATAGCTAATATGGTGGTACTTGCTCTGAATACATCAATTATCACGGTGATGCCTTTAGCTTTTTTTGCTCCTTTTAATCCTGGTAAAATTTGTATATTCATGATTATTCTACAAACCCATATCGAAAAAAGATTCAAATATATTTAATCTTATCAGATATGAAGGTCAAATATTTCTTTTTTAAACAAATCTCATATATTCCATGATCTGAATTTTTTCATCTAAATATTCAGTAGTATCCTTATATGAAATTATGCCGGTTACAGAAACAAAATATCTCCAATAATGAAGGGTAATTATACTGGGATCAGATCGATGTAAATCTACTGATGAGAGCGTGACATCTACAGACACATCATCCTGATGCAATCTTAGATGAAATTCTGTGGGTATGAAACGGTTATCTTTGAACACATATGATTCAGCTGAAAAATGTATGTTTTCTGGATCAATAACAACGAATTCATCTTGTTGAGTATTTAATACTCCCAGATTATCCGAAAATGTTTGTGGTAAAATACCAGTATCCTTGATTTCAGCCCAGGCTAAATTTAATGTGTCCCCAGTGATTTTTCCCCAAAACCATGACCATCCTCTAGCTGGTGTTTGCAAACTAAAATTCCAATTATGATCATGATATCCTCGGCCAGTAACGTTCAAATTTTGATTATCATAGGATATAGTACCAGTAACAACTCCTTGTGGTATTGCAACTGTCCAGCCTTCATAAGGCGTTTCATATATCCATCCTTTCGTCTCGCTGAGGAATAATAAATCAACTCCAACATTACCAATTTCATAACATATATGATATTCCCATTTTCCGGTGTTCTCATAAACTGTTTGATTAAAAATCAGCACCGGATTTGATTCTATTTCAATATACGGTTGATCCTCTGATACGGTAAAATCAAACGGAGTAAAAATTTTAGTTTCATTAGCAACAAGTGTAGTTCCATGGTAAATATTGATAGAGGGTTTTAGTAAATTTAATCCTTGATAGGTTATAATTTTAAATCCAATATGTGCACTATAGTTTTGAATGAATATGCTGTCAAAATACCACCATTCAATTGATGGAAATGATGTTGTCCCATGAAATGCATCATCTTTTGGAATAATCTCACCAATATCCTCAGATTCAAATTTTTGTGTTCGTTTAATGAATGTGCTATATACGTTTTTAAGTCGAATGGAGGCGGAAAACGATGGAACTAGCAAAATAAATACAATCCAAAAAACTAAGAGTAAATTGAACCACCTTGTCTTTTTATTCATATAATTTCAATGTTTTTATTGTTTCTATTAGTATAAAAATTTTCGTATCAATCAGGTTAAAAGTACAAATAATGTTCTTTGGGGGAGGCAGGCGGAGGAGTACCAATGTAGCGTAAAAAAAATCTAGTACTCACCGTGCATTCCCATCTCTCCGCCTAAAGTCTGAATAGAATTTCCCATATAAAAAACTTTTTTATTTTTCAATTTTTTATACATTTAATTCTTTTTTTTGGGCAAAATTAAAATAATATTTTTGAATATGATTCAAAATATGGATGTATTTTATGGAGGAGCAATACAAGGTGCTCAGAATAGAAAACAGCGAGCTGCAGTTCACCGAGCGATAATCAATAAAATTAAAGAAATGGGATACAACGTTGTCACTGAACATACAACAGGTACTAATTATGCTGAGGCAATTCAACATTTAGAAGAGGCAATCGGACCGTTACCAAAAGAAGAAATGGAAAGGCGAAGGTATGTTAGAGATAAAATGATTAATTTTGTAGAAGGAGATGTAATTGCAACTGTTTTTGAGTTGTCGATACCAAGTTTAGGCACGGGAATCGAATTTGCCCATGCTTACCTTAGACCAAGTTTAGGTCTGAAAAAGATACCGGTTATTGGCTTATATCAAAAAGACTATTGGCCAAACAAACTTTCGACCATGATTAGGGGAATTCCAATAAAAGATCTTAACCATGTCACCATCTATGATTACACGGACATTGAAGATGTAAAACAATATCTTGAATCCTTTTTTGAAAATATGAATGAACCATAATTAAAAAAACTGATTTACCATTTACGTAGATAAGTTTATGTACCCATTTTTAACTTTGTTTGAGTTATGACCAAGATGCTACTCAAAAGAATAATCATCCCAATCATTATTTGTATCGCATTAAGTTCACTATTTGTTTCATTTAGTTCCCCACAATCAACAGATAGCTTGCCAATTATCGGAGAGGATGACGAGTACACGGTGAACGCATCCATTGGATCAACACATTCTTTTAATTGGACCATATACAAGAATTCAAGTCAAAATTATGTTGTTCTTATTCAAGTAAATGGATTAGGATCATGGAGCTATCGGATTTCAAAAGATTATTTTGTTTTAGATGAATCCAATCAATATCAAATCATCGGACTCTCTGTTGATATTCCTCAATATCCTCAGGATAAACAGATAGATGCGGTTGTTAAGTTTACATTTAGACCAATTAATCAAACTGAAACGTTCTCTATTACCAAACCAATTGCAATTACATTTACCGGCATTAGCAGTGGTGAAGAAAATACAATAATTAGAGGAATTCAAAATCCATTACCGCCACCACTAGATGGTCCATATAGTGCTTTTGGTCTAAGCATCATTATTTGGGCAGCTATTGCTTTTTTTGTGTATTTTATTACCAAACGAGTGATCATGGTTCTGGTGAAGAAAACTGAAACATTACTCGATGATGCCATCATAGAAATCATTCGTATTCCCATATTGATTATTATCATTCTCTATGGTATTATCCACTCATTAATGAAACTGGATATTAGTATCGGCTTTATTGCATCTCTTAATACGTTTTATATGGTTGTTTTGGTTTTTACTGTTATTTATATGGCCTACCGCATCTTTAATGAGATATTAGAAGAGTTAACCATTAGGAAAGGAGGTCGTTTTTCAACATTTGGAACGGTGCTTAAACCAATATTTAAAAAAATTGGCTTAACCGTTATTATTATTGGAGGAGTTATTTTTGGATTAAGTTCCATTGGTATTGATGTAACTGCATTGCTAGCTGGTGCGGGTGTTGCTGGACTAGTAATTGCATTTGCCGCTCAAGATACATTATCTAATTTTTTCAGTGGAATTCATTTATTACTTGATCGTCCTTTCCGAATTGGAGATATTATTCTTCTTGAAACTGGTGAGTATTGTCGAGTTGAAAATGTTGGTATGAGAAGTACGAAATTGTATAGTTTGTTTGATCATGAATTAATTATTCTTCCTAATAACAGTGTTGCTAATCAAAAAATTATTAATATTGTACAACCAGATACTCGAATAAGAAAAACAATTGAGGTTGGTGTGGCATATGGATCAGATCTTGATAAAGTCAAAAAGATTTTGATGGATGTAGCATTGAATCATGAAAAAGTAGTTCATGAAACTGGTTTTGAACCTGTGGTCCGATTCACTGGTTTCGGTGACTCCAGCTTAAATTTTATTTTACTTGTTTGGATTGATGATGTGATGAAACAGTGGGGAGTGCTAAGTGATCTTCGGTCAAGTATCGATGATGAATTCAAAAGAGAACATATCACTATTCCATTCCCACAGCGAACAGTCTGGCTGAACACTGTAAAAAAACAATCTTCAAAAAAGAATAATGACAAAAACAAATAACAGAACAACATTTAACAATAATGTAAACAGAGTTTCAGCAAAAAGGTGAGATTGTATATGGATAATAATAGACGTGTGTATGAATCATTTCATGATATTCCATTTAGTAATCAATATTCGTATGGTTCTCAGCAACAATCTGA
>JAGXLH010000074.1 GCA_018334795.1 Thermoplasmatota archaeon | reverse complement strand
TCTTATCATCAATTTTTTTAACATTATCAATTGCTTTTTTGATTTGATCACATACGTTTTTCCCTTGTTTTTTTAACTCTGGTAATTCCTCAACAATACTTTCTAAGCGTGTGATCTGCTCATTGATGTTTTTCTTGTTAGAAATTAAAACATCTATCACATGTTTCATATCTTTCCAAAGATCTCGATACACATCAACTTCAAGTAATGGATTAAATAACTGAGCACGAATCGAAGGTGTTTGTGCAAAATCATTCGTAAACTTTCCCTGAGGAACACCAAGACTAGATTTCCACAAGGTTTGAAGGTCCATCGAACGTGGAACACCTAATTCTTCTTTTAACCAGGTCAATACATCATTTTTACCTTGTAACTCAAGTTTTTTATTGTGAGTAACATCGAAAATGTCATACTTGGATTGATTAACACCTCTTTCAACACGATACACATGTTCAGCATCATCTGATTCAAAAGTAACACTAACCCGACCTGTTTTTTTTCCTTCACGAACAAAATCAGATTGACTATACGGATGAAGAAAATCAAATAATGCAAAACCAATTGATTCACAAAGCGTGCTCTTCCCTGATCCATTCTCACCAATAATTGCATTCACACCAGACTGAAAACTAATTGATGGCGAGGAATCATCATAACTTTTCACATCATCAAGGATCACTGATTTGATTTTCATGATGAATCCTCCACTTGTTCTGATTCTGTTGGAAAAAACTGCCGTCGTTTCTTCTGCAAGGTTTTAGCAACATCCTCCGGGTTCTCATTAGATAATAATTCTGTTTTCAAGGCAAATAAAATCTCAGCAACCTGCTTTTTTTTGTGTTTAAACCGATCATCCTCTCCTGCTTTCATACTAAAAACAGCTTGTTCTAACCGATCTCGATTTACATGGCCCTCTTCATCAAAAATTACTTCTCTTCCACCTTCAATAGCGGTGAGTAATTCTTGGATTTCAAGGGATTCAGTGGCATCACTTGGTTGCACTTTTACAGGATGGGTTGCTTGTTCAACTAACTGAATTAATTCATTAATGTCAAGTAATGATCGACTGAAATGAAGTTGCCCTTTTAAACGTAAGTCAATAATTGGTTGACGCATCCCATTTTCATCTTGAAAATAGGATTCTTGTTGCATTTCTTGAACTGATGATTCTTCCACGGAAAGTTTTCGTTTAAAACCGTGAAGTAACCCTTCTTTAGAATGAAAGCGATCAACTGAAAAAACGATTTTATAAAACGGTCGACGTTTTGAAAGATGATGGGAAGCATTCACCCCATTTTCTTTTGTAATTGTTGTAATATAATATCCTAAATCCCAGGTTGCTTCTCTTGTGTCATGTGCTTCTAATGATCCAGCATTAAAAATCCAATTATTTTCACTATATTGTTTATGCAAATGACCAAGAGCTACATAATCAACAACATTACGTAATGGAGCAAGCGTTTCCTCTGAGACACCACCGGTTATCCCTGGAATATGACCCTCAACACCAAAATGTCCCATGAGAATAGTATGTTCTGCTTTTCCGAATTCATCATTAACTCGTTGAATTGCAGTTGGGATTTGTTGTAATCGATCACTTGTTTGCTGTCCTGAATACTGAAGACCAAAAATACGAACATTATTAATATCGATAAAACCTGCGTGAGAGGAAGGATTATGCTTATCATATTGTTTAAAAAAAAGTGTTGAATCTGAAACATCGGCTTGTAATAGAATCCCTGTTTTTTTCCGATGTAGATATTCCATCCAGGTCATATCTTGTTTGTACAATTTTGCATCATGATTCCCTTGAATTAACACAACAGGAATTTGATGAGTTGAAAATTGTTGTAAACCTTTTTCTGCATTACTTAATGTTTGCGCGGTTACATTCTTATGATGAAATAAATCACCGCAGAGTAACACAAAGTCAACCTGGTCTTGTATACCTGAGTTGATTGTGGAAAGAAAAGAATATTGCATATCTTTTTGTCGTAATGACATGTTATATTGCCGATGACCAAGATGTACGTCAGATAAATGTAGAAACTTCAGGTTATACTTCCCCCAATCCGTTTTATTGAATGGGTAATCAGAATGGGTTTATAAAAACTTTATAGAATTTTATCACTTTTGAGGTACTCGATATTCAACCCAATCAACTTTTTGTTGTTTAATACACTTTCTTACTTGCCGTTCAACGGTAGTTAAATTTGCTTTTTCCCCTGTTTTTACCTCTACGAAAACAATACGATCAATATTATTCTGAGCATATCCATCAAAAACAACGAAGTCTATGGGAGAACCTAAAAATCGAGCATCTGCAATGGAACCTGGAAATTTTTCAAGAATTGGTGAGACTTGCTCACTAATTTTTCCTTTAATTGTATCTCTCATTGCTTTTGCCGTTTCCTTTCGAATTCGTTTTTCTTCACGCGTTTTCCACATCAATAGTTTTGCTTTATTCATGGTTTGAAATACAAAATAAAAAAACAATCCGCCTAGAATTATTCCTGATAAAAAAATTATGATAAAAAGAATGATCTCATCCATTAATCACTGTGAAGTAGGCATAGTCTAAAAAGGTTACCAAAAAATAGGGAAAAAGAACTGTCATTATGCATGATTTATTGGACGTGTAAAAGAAAACGTGCTTCCCTTTTCAGGATCCAGACGTTCTACCTAAATATGGCAGCCATGTTGATAATGATACGTTTACAAATTGATAAACCCTTACCCGTACTTTACACCCCTTTCAGGGAAGACTCAGATTTAAAAAATTTATCAAAAATTTTTTTTGTTGCAATTTTCTCAGTCTAATACATTTATCCTTACAGATAGTTAAGAGTACTTTTTTATTTTTCTTTTTAAATAAACATGATTTTTCTCTTTATAACAATTATTATTTGATATATTTTTTACAATTAATAGGCGATAATATTCTAAAATCTTTTTTTAATAAGGTCATCTACTTCGTGTTTTATTGCATGATAACTCGATTGATTTTTATTAATCGGTCTAATTATATTTTCCATCTTTGCATGTTTTTTTGGTAACATAACAAAAAAAGTTGATCCTTTCCCTAATCCATTACTCTCTGCCCAAATACGTCCATTATGTTTCTCAACGATTTGTTTGCAAATAGCCATACCAAGCCCACTACTTTCAAAATCATGCCTACTTTCATCAGCTTTATAAAATTCATCAAAGATATGATCAATTTGATCAGAGGTCATACCAATGCCGTCATCCTCAACAGAAATCGTAACCGTATCTCCTTTTTCAAACGCAATAATACTGATATGCCCATGGTAGTTGTTATATTTAACAGCATTATTTAACAGATTATTAAAGAGTTCTTCTAATCGTAAGATATCTGCATGAACGATGATATCATTAGGGATTTGAACAGAAACAGATATTTCCTTTTCTTTGAATAAAAAATTGTTTTGTTCGATACTTTCTTCAATATGTTTTCTAAGATTAACATCCTTTTTTGATAACATTGTATTCGGTGAATTCAATCGAGCTAATTCAAGTGTTTTTTGAACCAAATTCTTCATATAATTTACATTTCGCTGAGCGACTTGTAACATTTTTTTGTCTTTTTCTTGTGATGTATGCTTTTCTACAATTGGAAGGAGATTTACCAAGGGACCAAGAGGGTTTTTGAGATCATGACCGAGTTGATTGATAAATTCATCTTTTTGTTTCAACAGATTTTCAATCCGTGCGGTTTTCTCCGTTACTTTTTGTTCTAATTCTTTGTTAAACTCAGAAATGATTTGATGAGATTTTTTAATTTCCTCTAATGCTTTTTTCCGATCAGTAATATCAATAGCAAGTTCGAAACGAACATCTCGACCATCTGACCAAGTGATAATCTTATCAGTTAACTCGTAATCTTTTTTTGTGTAAGAATTATGATATTCCCATTTGTATGCTTTGCCTTTGTTTTTTAAAATAATATCATTTGTGCAAAATTCACAGGGATGATTCTTATTTTGTAATGCCTCATAACATCTTTTGCCAGTTACATCTTTCTTAAGTGATTCTCTTAGTTTAGAATTTGTAAAAAGAATTTCATAGGTTTTTGGGTCGGCTACATAAATTGCATGGTTGATGCTATCAAAAATTGAAATTAGTTGTTTTCGTTCAGATTTCAATTGTTCATGTTTCTTTTTTAATCTACTTTCGGCTTTTTTTAAATCAGTGATATCTTCAAAAACGCCTTCAATCCAATTATTTTTTTTATCAATCTTTGCTGAATAGCGAGCCCAAAACACCGTTTTATCCTTTCGATAAAACGCTGCTTCGAAATGAGTGACAACTCCTTCTTTTTTTAGGAGTTCAATGAGATCTTTACGATCCGAAGGATCCACATAAAATTTTTCTAATTGATATTTTTTAATAAACTCTTTACGATTATCAAATCCAAACATGTGTGCTAGTTGATTATTACATTCAAGGATTTGACCATTTTCAACACTGGTACGAAAAAGTCCGACTTGTGCATTTTGAAATAAATTCCGATAGATTTTTTCACTTTGCCGAAGCTTTTTTTCAGCTGCAACTCTACTAGAAATATCTCTGAAAACAACTAAGTCAGCAGGTTTTCCCTTATACGTTATTCGTTCTGCATTTACTTCAAACGGAATGATTTTTCCATCTTTGGTCCGAGCTTCAACTTCATATGGTTTTACATCAACTCCGGCCATTCTTTTAAATAGATTCTTAATGCAAATCGCTTTACTTTTTGAGGTTAATAATTTGGTTTTCAAAAAATTCTTACCAAGAATCTCACTTTTTTCAAAACCAGTATAATCTTTTACTTTATCAGTTAACTCTAAAAATTTTCCTTTTTTATCAAGAATCATGACTGGGTCAGCCATAGTATTAAAAATGGTTTCAAAGGAATCTTTTGCTTCTCGTAATTCCATTTCTGCTTGTTTCCAACGAGTAACGTTATGAGCTACTCCAAGAACCACTTGTTGTCCATTAAGGATAACTGGAATGGTATTGATCTCAGCAATAACCTTTGATCCATCCTTACGATTAAGTACGAATTCGTCAGGACCGGTAGGTTTTCCTTTTTTCCCGGCTATTGTATTTTTAATAGCCTTGGGAATGTACTTTTTAGGTAATATAGACCACTCTGTAAATTTTTTACCAATCAATTCTTCTTTCTTATATCCCAAAAGTTTTTCAGCACCTTTGTTTCCATCAATGAAATGCCCTTCAAAATCATTAATATAATAGGCATCTGGCGCTTGTTCAAATAACGTTTTGAATCTTATCTCAGATTGTTTCAAACTTTTCTCAATTCGTTTTCTCTCTGAAATATCTGAGAGAACACCATCGGCAACTAACCGTCCATTTTGTTTGTAGATATTAGTAGATCGGTCACTAATCCAAACCCATTTTCCTGATTTTGTTTTTAATCGATATTCAACATCAAAAGGAATATTATGAGTAAATAATTCTTCAAACGCTTGTTTCACCTGCTTTAAATCATTAGGATGGATATGGTCAAACCATAATGAGCTACGTTTTAGGATTTCTTCTTGGGAAAAACCAAAAATCCTTTTGATATTTTCAGTGATAAATAATGTGTCACCATATTGATCAGTAGTCCATACTACATCAGGAATGTTTTGGAGTAATCTCTCATATTTATCAATGGTTGTTTTACTTTTTTCAAATACTTTTTGTTTCTCAGTTATATTACGAACAATAGCTAATACTAATTGATTATCATGAAACAAGAAAGACAAGCCTTTGATTTCAGCTGAAAACAGTGAACCATCCTTTTTTACATTGGAAGAATGGTTGGTAAATACTTCTCCTTTTGAAACCGATTTAATAAACTCATCAAATGATGATTGATTATCTTCAAAAATAAGATCATAGCTATGTAAACCACATAATTCATCATTTGTATACTGATACAAAGAACATGCAGCCTCATTAGCATCTATGATTACTCCATGAGTATTAAAAATAAGTAACGCGTCTTGGATAACATCAAAAAGATGACTTGATAATTCGTATTTCTTCTGTTGATTGATCTGTTCTAATTCAGTACTAGTTTCCAAACCGCATCTTTCCCATCACGTGTAAAAATATTTGAATATTATTTAAACGTTATTAATTTGTAAAAGAAAAATGGTCTATTGGAAAAAAATATGATTATTGTCCTGAAAATCAAGATATAAGAGGTATATTCCATTATGAGTTTTGAACATCCAAGTGCAATCGAACGATTTATTGAAACCCTTTATTGCTACCGTCTAGCAAGACCACGTTATGCAAAATATGTTAATGAATTGAACATTAATGAAGATGAAACCATTCTTGATTTTGGATGTGGTGGTGGAGCATCATCAAAACCAATTCTTAATAAATTATCAGATAAAGGAACACTTATCTGTTTAGATACTTCAAAACAATGGATTAACAAGGCAAAGAAACGATTTAAACAGCATGATAATGTTATTTTCATCAATGAAGATATCACTACTGCCGATATACCAAAAGAAAGTATTGATATCATCACTATGACTTTTGTTTTACATGACATTTCAGCCCAAAAACAAGATGAAACAGTAAAAGTGCTTGCTGAAAAATTACGTAAAAATGGAAAACTAGCATTACGTGAACCAACCAAACCAAATCATGGAATTCAACCAAATAAAATTCATAACCTGATGCAGAAAAACAAGTTAATAAAACTACATGAAAGATATAAAAAGTCAAGATATTTTGGAATATTTAAAAAATATGGCTCTTCTCCATTTTTAGGTTGGGAAATCTGCCGATTTCCTCCAGATAGGGTGTAATCTGGATAATTGGTCTAATTGCGTCCTCAAAAATTTAGATTATTGAAGGTAGTTACAGTCAGATCAATAACAAATTCTAAATCATAATCCGATAAGAATCAAAACATCATTAGAATTGATAAACAAACAACATTTTCTCGAAGAAATTACATGAACCTAAAAACGGAGAAGACCCAAAAATATTAATTCCCTTCTTTCAAACGAATATATTTTCATTTGATTATTAAATAGATTAATCGATACATGCCAATGCCACTAATCGCTGCCCAAATAGGAAAAACAAACAAAATATTCCCATGAAACGTACTTAAAATAAGAACTGAAAGCACTCCAACTAATTGCCCAGTTTGCACTCGTTTCAGCGATAATCGTTTCTTTGAATGATCACCTGTACTGATTAATGAATCTGTGGTAGTTGTCACTAAGAAAAGAAGGGCACTTGAAAATGCTATGTAAATCAAAAGTAATGGTGATACATTCAAAAAACACCATGTTTCAGGAGTAATCAACACTAATAAAATAAAACCAGGGAACAAGGGTATTGAAAGTAATCCTAATTCCGGTTGCCTTTTTGGTAAAAATGCTGAAAGAAGAATAATGATAATGGCTAAGGGGATAACTAGAATAGCAGAAGTGACTAATGCAGCAAAAAAGCTAAGAAACACAAAAACAAGAATATCTGTACTTGATGCTGATCTTCCCGT